>QCSV01000001.1 GCA_003211415.1 Prochlorococcus sp. AG-670-M15
CAGGAAAATGAGCTTTTAAAAATGCAGTTTGATAAGTTACAGCACCATAAGCAGTTGAGTGACTTTTGTTAAAACAATATTCTGCGAATAAAACCATTTGATCAAAAAGATCATTTGCTAATTTTTCATTTACACCTTTTTTAATAGAACCGTCTAAAAAAATATTCCTATGCTTTACCATTTCAGAAACTTTCTTTTTCCCCATCGCTCTTCGAAGTAAATCAGCATCACCCAGAGAATAACCGGCTAGGTCTTGAGCAATTTTCATAATTTGTTCTTGGTAAACCATAATTCCATAAGTTTCAGTGAGAATTGACTTAATAAAAGGATGAGGGAAATCAACCTTTTCGTTCCCATTTTTTCGATTTATGAATTTAGGAATAAGGCCTGCATCAAGAGGACCAGGTCTATAAAGAGCCAGTATGGAAGAAATATCCTCTAGAGAGTTAGGTTTGAAATCCTTAACGACCTGTTTCATGCCGGAAGATTCAAGTTGAAAAATACCTTCAAGATCTCCTCTCCCAATAAGATCAAAGGTTTTACTATCATTTTGAGGTAACTCATCAATATTTATTTTCTTTCCAGTAGATTGATTAATAAGAGAAACTGTCTTTTCAATCATCGTAAGATTCTTAAGACCCAAAAAATCCATCTTCAATAATCCTAGTGATTCGATATCGTCCATAGAATATTGGGTTATTATTTGTCCTTCATTATTTCTTTGAAGAGGTACAAGTTCATCAAGAGGATCTGATGCGATAACAACTCCAGCAGCATGAACTCCATATGTTTTATTAGTTCCCTCAATTCTCAAAGCCAAATCAACCCATTTTTTCACCCTATTATCATTAATATATTTGTCTCTAAACTCATGACTAGGAGAATTCTTATCAATCATTTCATTTAATTTATAAGGTTTCCCTCTTACAACCGGTATTAACTTAGCCAATTTATCCGCCTCTCCATATGGTATATCTAGGACCCTTGCAACATCTTTTAAAACTGCCTTAGAAGTCATCTTATTGAAAGTAATTATTTGCGCAACTTTATCCTCTCCATAGCGATTAGTAACATAATCAATAACTTCATTTCTCCTATCAATACAAAAGTCGGTATCAATATCTGGCATTGACTTTCTTGCTGGATTTAAAAATCTCTCAAACAACAATCCATGCTCAACAGGATCTATATTTGTAATTTGAAGAGCATAAGCTACTAGTGAGCCTGCTGCAGAACCTCTACCAGGTCCCACAGGGATAGAATTATCTCTAGCAAATTTGATGTAGTCCCAAACAACCAAAAAATAATCTGGGAAGCCCATATCTTTAATAATTTTTAATTCGGAAGATAGTCTTTTTTTATAGTTTTCATCAACTTCTTTAAGATCATTTTTTTTAAGTCTTTTTAAAAGGCCTTTATTAGATAATTGTGTAAGGAAAGAAAATGAATCTGTATCTTCGTTAAGAGGGAATTTTGGCATTCTATAATTACCAAACAAATCAAATACTTCAATTTTTTGAGAAATTTCTACTGTATTGTTCACTGCCTCAATAATTGATTGATCATCAATATGATCTTTAAAAAGTTCAAGCATTTCATTTTCACTTTTAATATATTCGGTGCCGGTATATCTCAATCTTTTTTCATCACTTATTAGTTTTCCTGTTAATACACAAAGCAAAGCGTCATGTGCTTCAACATCCATACTTGATAAGTAGTGGGCGTCGTTGGTGGCTATAACTTTTATTTGGTGCTTCTTCCCAATTTTTATTAATTCAACGTTAACAATTCTATCCTCAATAGAGCCGTGATCTTGGATTTCTAGATAAAAGTCATCTGCAAATAATTTTTTATACCAAAGAGCTATATCCTCTGCTACGTCTAATCTACCTTTTAAGATAGCCTGAGGTATCTCTCCACCAAGACAAGCTGTAGAAATTATCAGACCATCACTATATTTGGATAAAAGAGATTTATCAATACATGGTCTAGAAAAAATGCCTCGACCTCTCATACCATTTAGATGACTAATTGTAGTCAACTTCACTAGATTCTTATAACCAGTATAATTTTTTGCCAACACCACCAAATGATATCTTTTTTCTTTTTTAGGTTGAGGATCATCAATAGAACCATTAATCACGTACATTTCATTACCAATAATTGGTTTTATACCTTTCTCTTTACACTTCTTGACCAAATCAAGGACACCATACATAACTCCATGATCGGTAAGAGCTATCGATTCCATTCCAAGATCACAAGCTCTATCTACAATTTTTGAAATTTGACTAGCGCCATCAAGTAAGCTGTAGTCACTATGATTATGAAGCGGAACGAAACCCATATTCAAATAATTTATATATATAAGATAGAGAAAATTTTTAAAAGATCTATACTTTGTGATTACAAATTAATTATTAATACAAATTTAAAATAAAGGTCTGTTCTTAATTACCTGAGCATCAATTTCAAAGATATTTGCGGAATTCAATATTCTATCTTCTTCTAATACATTGCCTATTATTTGCATTCCAATAGGTAATCCTTTAGTATCAAAACCACAAGGAATACTTATTGCTGGGAGGCCTGCTAAATTAGCAGGAACAGTTAATAGATCAGACAAATACATTGAAAGTGGATCATTGACGAAATCTCCCTTTAAAAATGCGGTGGTTGGACAAGTTGGAGTTAATAAAACATCTACTTTCTTAAAAGCATTATCAAAATCTTTTCTTATAAGTGTCCTAACTTTTTGTGCCTTCTTGTAATAGGCATCACTGTATCCAGCTGACAAAGCATAAGTACCTATCAAAATTCTTCTTTGTACCTCATCTCCAAAACCTTCAGCTCTACTTTTTGAAGTCATATCTATAAGATTTGAACCTTCATTCGATCTGTAGCCATATTTAACTCCATCATATCTAGCTAAATTTGCGGAGGCTTCAGATGGCGCAATGACATAATATGTCGCAATTCCATCGTTAAATCTAGGACATTCAACTTCGAAAATTTCAGCCCCTAAAGCTTGGAATCTATCAACTCCAGAAAGAACAGATTCCTTAACTTCTGGATTGAGCCCTGGGTGTTCAAAACATTCTTTAATGATTCCAATTTTTAAACCCTTTATAGATTTATTTAAATCAGTCAAATAATTTGGTACTGGCTTATCAAGACAGGTAGAGTCAAACGGATCTTTACCAGATATTGAATAAAGAATTTCAGCAGCATCTGAGACAGTGTTTGTAATTGGGCCAATTTGATCAAGAGAGCTAGCAAATGCTACAAGTCCCCATCTGCTCACTCTGCCATAAGTAGGCTTAAGACCTACAACGCCACAAAAAGAAGCTGGTTGCCTTATTGATCCTCCTGTATCAGAACCTATAGCCGCTGCACAAAATCCAGCGGCAACTGAAGCAGCACTACCGCCTGAACTTCCTCCTGGCACTCTATTAGTATCCCAAGGATTTGAAGTAACACCAAATACAGAAGTTTCCGTTGAACTACCCATCGCAAATTCGTCTAAATTTGTTTTTCCTAGACAAATCCCCCCTGAAGACCATAATTTACTCGAAGCAGTGGATTCATAAGGCGCAACAAAGCTTTTGAGCATTTTACTTGCACAAGTTGTTGCTACGCCTTTGGTGCAAATATTATCCTTTATTGCTATTGGCATTCCCGCGAGAGGAGGCAGTTTTTCATTATTCTGAATTAATTTATCAATCTTCTCTGCTTTCGCAATAGCGTTATCTTTTGTAGTACAAATATATGAGTTAATTTCAGGATCTTTAAGATCGATTTTGGCAAAGGTATCATTAACTAATTCCTTAACAGAAGCATTTTTGCTGGTAATTTCTTTTCTTAAAGAATTAAAATTCATTTCTTAATTTATTTCTTAAAATCAAAGTTATCAAACAGTTAATGGTTCTTCTTTTTTGCAACGTACTAAAGTGTGTTTAATATTTTTAGACCCTTCATCAGAAAGATCTTTAATAAAAGAAGACATATTTTCTTTTAAACTTCGTTTAGTAATAAATGGGCCGAACCAGTAGGTGCTACTAGGTTGATCTGTCTCAATTTTCGCCCACCAGGCTAAACCGAGTTTGTTTCCAAAATTTCTAATCAATTTTTTTGGCCTGATAGACCATCAATTCTTGTTAAATTCTATACAATTTTATAGCGAAAATTCAATAAATTTTTATTAATGATATAAATGTATTGAAACAACAACATATTAGTGATCTTTAAAAACAGTGACAATCCCTAATAAAATTATTTACCTGTCAAGTGAAATAGAGATATGGCGGCCGCCACAGAGGCATTTAAACTCGAAGTCTTACCTTTAAGAGAAATACTTAAGATAAAATCACATTTTTTTTGAGTAAGCAAAGAAATACCTTTATCTTCAGAGCCAACTACAACTACCAAAGGTGCTTTTTCTTGAAAATTTGAGATAGATATTTGACCATCTCCAGATAAGCCAGCAACAAGAAAACCATTTTTCTTAAGTTCCTCAAGTGCTCTATTTAGGTTCACAACTCTGCTTACATGAAGGTGTTCTAAGGCTCCTGCAGCTACTTTAGCGACTGTTCCAGTCAATCCCGCAGACCTTCTCTGTGGAATAATTACACCCTTACAATCAAATGCTTCCGCTGATCTTATAATCGCACCAACATTATGAGGATCAGTTATACCGTCTAATGCGATTATTATAGGATTTGGACAATTGTGTTTAGAAAAATCAATTAATTGTTCTAGGGATATTGTTTTAGAGCATGCTAACTGCAACACGACACCTTGATGTGAAGCACCATATGTCAATTGCGAAAGCCTGTTCCAGGAAACTTCTTCAATAAGCACCCCTTTTGATTTAAGATCCTTAAGCAAAATATAGAATTTGTCTGAAGAAAAAATTTCCGAAGTACACCAAATCCTATTAATCGCTCTATCACTACTAAGAGCCTCATAAACCGAATGTTTACCCCATATCCAATCATCAAAATTTCTCTTATTAGTAAACTCATGATGCATATCAGAATTTTTATTAGGAAACTCTGTATTAGATTTGAATCTTGTATTTCTTCTTTTTAAAGAGGAAAGAGTATTATTTTCATCATTTTCTTTTAAATTTTTAACTTTCTTATTTTTAGCGGAATTGTTCAAAAATCTATCATTTTTTTCTGAACGATTTGTATTTTTTGAGTAATAACCAAATTCTGAATTTTTTTTGTACTCTTTATTATTTTTTCCACGAAATTTATTTGAGGAGTTTTTCATAGATTTAATTAATTTTTAATTCTAAATATTCAAAAAGTGTTGATAATCTTTGAGGATCTTTTAAAAATAGCCAGCCAATAAGAGTTTCAAAACCTGTTGCTCTAGAGTATATGGTGGGGTCTGAAGATTTTGGATATCTCTTCGTTTTATTTCTAGCACGCCTAATTAGATCCATTTCATCTGAATTTAATAAATGTTCAATTTGACTTAATGATTTTGACTGAGATTTTGCTTTTACTTCGTTTACTACAGATAAATGGAGTTCTTTAGATTTTAAAGGGAAATGAACATGCCTTAGTCTTTGGTGGAGCTCCCATACAGAATCTCCAAGCCAAGCAAGTTGAATAACACCTATATCATCGGGAGATCCATGTGGAACCAAGTTTTGAATCCAATAATTCAATTCTTTAAATAATTTAATGCATCTTCAAGGCTTGACTTCAAGTTAAGAAAATCCCCTAAACGAACAAGTTTAATTGTTTGAGCAACTCTCGAATTGCCAACGACAGAGAAGCCAAGTTTCGACTTTTTGCATTCTTTAGCAGTTTGAACGAGAGCTCCAAGACCCGAAGAATCTAAAAAATCTATTTTTGTAAGATCAATAACGAATGGAAGGCCATTTTTTAAATTATTAGTAACAAAAATTTTAAATTGTTTTTCTGAGAAAGCATCAAGTTGGCCTTTAAAAGTAAAAACAATAATGTTTGTCTTAAACTCAAGGTTTCCTCTTAAAGAAACCGTTAACTTCTGGAAATCTTCTATGATCTATTACCTCCAAAAAATTAATGTATCAAATGTAATTATCAAATCAAATGAAAACAATATGTCAACATCTTTCTAACATTAGAGAAACAAATTTTTTAAATAAATAATCTGAATCGTGCGGGCCAGGTCCTGCTTCTGGGTGATATTGCACACTAAATATTGGCTTATTTTTAACCTCTAGGCCAGCAACAGTATTATCGTTAAGGTTGTAGTGGGTTATTCTAACTATGTCCTTTGAGAGAGAATTAGGATCAATAGCAAAACCATGATTCTGACTAGTTATCTCAATTTTTTTATTTTCACCACAAGGGTGATTTAAACCACGATGACCAAAAGGTAATTTATAAGTTGAACCTCCTAATGCCAATCCAAATATTTGGTGTCCAAGGCAAATACCAAACATAGGTATTTCACCATATTCAATAAGTGATTTAGCTAACTCTATACCTTCAGAAACCGAAGAAGGATCGCCTGGACCATTTGAAAAAAATATACCATCTGGCTTGTTAGATAAAACATCTTTTAGAGAAGATCGAGAAGGCAAAACCAAAACTTCACAACCATGGGATACAAGTCTATTTAGAATTGAAATTTTAATTCCAAAATCAATTGCTACTATTTTTAATTTTTTAGATGATTCAGAATATCTTTTTCTTAAATCAAAAATTGTATGTGTATGACTTTTCCATATATATTGTTGCTTTGTTGAAACTGCTTTTGATAAATCTAAGCCCTCCATCTTTGGCGTATCATTAATTATCTTTAAACAACTTTCATCAGTTTTATCTAGAGAGGTAATAACTCCATTCATCGCGCCACTAGATCTTAAAATTTTAACAAGAGCTCTCGTATCAATTCCATAAAGACCTGTAATATTATTATCAAGTAGCCATTGATCAAATTTCTTTTTTGATCTCCAATTGCTGTTATTAGATGAAAAATTTCTAACAATTATCCCTTTGACATTTGTATTAGATTCTGAATCTTCAAAATTAATACCAGTATTGCCAATCTCTGGATAAGTGAATGTTAATATCTGGCCACAATAACTTGGATCGGTAATAACTTCTTGATAACCCGTCATTCCAGTATTAAAAACTATTTCACCAATTGCTGTGCCAGAAGTGCCAAAAAAGAATCCTGGGAAAACAATTCCATTACTTAAAACTAATTTCGCGTTTTTCTTATATGGATTAGTCATCAATTTGAAATTAATTAATTTGTAGATAAATAATTTTTTAAGAGTAAAAACTTTTTCCAAGGATCTCCTTGATTAATCGAAAATAAAGCTTTATTAAATCCGACTTTTAAATCATCCTCAATTCCTGCTGCCCAAAGCACTAAAGCCGCATTCAAAGCAACAACATCTATATGAGATTTTTGTCCAGAACCATTTAAAACAGACTTTAATATTTCCTCATTAGACTGATGATCAGAAACAACAAGATTTTCGTTAGGAATATTTTCAAGGTTAAAATCTGAAATGTTTATCTCTGAAAACCGTAATTCACCATTCTCAACAAACACTAATTTATTGTCTCCTTGAAGCGAAGCTTCATCAAGGCCGCCAGAACCATGAACGACTATTGCTCTATTCATACCCATTTTTAAAAGTGCGCTTCCCATAGGTTTCAAAAGATCCTCAGAAGCAACACCCAAAACTTGCGCATTGGGTCTTAAAGGATTTACCAATGGTCCAAGTTGATTAAATATTGTCCTTATTCCAAGGGTCTTTCTTAATGGAGCGAGTTTTATTAAAGATTTGTGCCAAACAGGGGCGAACAAAAAAGTTATACCAATTTCATTTAAAGCTGTAATTACTTTTTCTAATGAACAATTTAAATTTAAACCAAGATTTAACAAAACATCAGCAGAGCCAACTTTCCCACTAGCGCTTTTATTTCCGTGTTTTGCTATTTTCACACCACAAGATGCAGCTACAAATGCTACTGCCGTTGAAATATTAAATGTATTAGCTCCATCCCCTCCTGTTCCACAAGTATCTACTAAATAAAAATTTGGTCTTGCTACTGGCAATTCGCAAACATTTAAGAGTTCCTCAGCCATAGAACTTAGTTCCACTCCTGTAGCGCTCTTAGCTCTCAAAGCGCTCAAAAAAGCACCTGTTTCAACATCTGAAATTTCATCTTTAAGCCATCTTTGCATTAAAGATCTAGAAGTTAAATCATCAAGATTCCTTTCCTCTAACAAATTATTTAGGATTTCAGCGTTTGATAGATTAGAAGACATTTATTTATTTTTTATAAAAATTTATTCAGGTAAAAGTCAATTTGAGGTATCAAAACCTGAACCAACTAAATCTTTATTTGTATTAGAAGGTCTGAAGCTTTTCGACCAAATAGTTTTAGTTTTTGAAAAAAGTTCATTTTTAGTGATTTTCCAAAATTTAAAAATTTTTTCGATATCATTCTTAATTTCAATTTCTCCAGGGAAATTGGTATATCTATTTATTAATCTTGCTAAATTTATATAGTCAAGATCTTCTGGTGTTTCTTTAGTGATAAGGGAATCTATGATGTTCTTGTCGGTTTCATGTAATGGATGAGTTTGCTCGTTACTCATAAATAAATACTGAATCATTTATCAAATTAGCTCACATATTCAAAAATGAAACATTATCTTAATCATATCGGCAAAATAAAATGAAAAATTTAAAGATAAAAGTTATATCTAAATACCTAAGACCTTACAAAAAAGAATTTTTTTATGGAGCAATAGCTCTCTTAATAGTTAATATATTAAGTGTTGTAATACCATTAGAAGTAAAAAATATAATTGATCAATTACAAAATGGATTTTCTTCAGATTTTGTTATTTCTAAATCTTTGTGGTTAATATTTTTAGCAACTTGTATGGGTTTAATAAGATTATTTTCAAGACAAATTGTTTTCGGCATAGGTAGAAAAGTAGAGGTGAATCTTCGTCAAAAACTTTTTGATCATTTACTTATTCAAGATCCAGAATGGATTCAAAAAAAAGGTAGTGGAGATATTATAAGCAGAGCCACAAGCGATGTTGAGAACATAAGAAGACTTTTAGGATTTACTGTTTTGAGCTTGTGCAACATTGTATTAGCTTATTCATTCACTATTCCTTCAATGTTTTCGATTAATAAAACATTAACAATATCAGCTTTAATGATATTTCCATTAATCCTTGGAATTGTAAGTCTATTTGGCGGCAGAATGGTTAATCAAAGAAAAGCTCAACAAGAATCATTATCAAAACTTAGTGATCTAATACAAGAAGATCTTTCTGGCATAAGTGCCATCAAAATTTATGCTCAAGAGAATGCTGAGAAAAAAGAATTTAACATACATAACAACGCCTATCGAAATTCAGCGATAAAACTTGCAAGAACAGCAAGCACCCTATTCCCATTGTTGCAAGGTATTTCCTCAATTTCATTATTGATTTTATTATCATTAGGGACTTTTCAACTAGAGAGTGGATTTATTTCGATAGGTGGTTTAGTAGCTTTAATTCTTTACGTAGAAAGACTTGTCTTCCCTACAGCTCTTTTAGGTTTTACCTTAAATACTTTTCAACTCGGTCAAGTAAGTTTAGATCGTGTAGAAGAAATCTTTCAAAACAATCCAAATATTTTAGATAGAGCAGAAACTAAATTTCTAAAAAGAAAGATTAAAGGATTCTTAGAAGCAAAGAATTTAACAATTAAGTATCCAGGCTCAAAATTTAATTCATTAAATTCTCTCAATTTTAGAATTTATCCTGGAGAACTTATTGCAATAGTTGGCCCAGTAGGTTGTGGCAAGACAACACTAGCAAAGTCTTTAGGACGGACTATTGAAATTCCAGACAATCAATTATTTTTAGATGAAATTGATGTAAAAACTCTAAAATTAAGTGATCTTAGAAAAAATATTTCAATAGTTCCTCAAGAAGCATTCTTATTTACTTCTACAATCTCAGAAAACCTAAGTTTTGGAGAACCCAAAGCTTCTAAATATTTAGTTAGAGAAAGTGCTACAAAAGCTGGATTAATTGATGATATCAATAGTTTTCCAGAAAGGTTTAAAACTATTGTTGGTGAAAGAGGTATTACATTAAGTGGTGGACAAAGGCAAAGGACTGCTCTAGGAAGAGCGCTACTTGTTAATTCTCCTATTGTTGTTCTTGATGATGCTCTAGCAAGCGTAGATAATAAAACAGCAGCAAGGATAATAGATGAAATGAGTGATAGAAGTAATAAAACAATCATAATGATTAGTCACCAACTTTCTGTTGCAGCTACCTGTGATAGGGTTTTAGTAATGGATAAAGGAGAAATAGTACAAGAAGGGACTCATAAAGATTTAGTAAAAGTTAATGGGCTATATAAAAAACTTTGGGAGAGAGAACTAGCTACCAGAATTGTCAAGAGCTAAAATTAAATTTTTTAATTATAATAAATAGATTTAAATTATGTTTAAATTCTTGAAAAACATTATGAATAATGAGGAAGTAAATTTAACTAATGATGCTTATTCATTACATAGAATATTAAAAACAGATATTAAAAAAGATCCTGATGTAGAAGAAGATGAAATAATTTTTGGATGTGGTTGTTTCTGGGGAGCTGAAAAATGTTTCTGGAAACTTCCTGGCGTTGTGACAACTTCTGTAGGTTATGCTGGTGGTGAAAAAAACAATCCAAGTTATTATGAAGTATGTTCGGGATTAACTGGTCATTCAGAAGTTGTAAGAGTTATATGGGATAAAAAAGAAATAGATGTAAGTGATTTATTAAAAATGTTTTGGGAATGTCATGACCCTACTCAAAAAAACAGGCAAGGTAATGATATCGGAACCCAATATAGATCGGCAATATATTACAAAAATGAAAATAATTTTAAAACCATATTAGCCAGTAAGGAACAATATCAAAAGGAACTAAACAAAAAAAATCTTGGTTTAATTGAAACGGAAATAAAAATGATTGATTCATATTTTTATGCGGAACAATACCATCAACAATATCTTGCATCATATGGAAGCAGGCAGTATTGTTCCGCTTCACCTACGAAAGTTAAGTTAGGAGTTTTTACTGGAAGCAACTATAAATTAGAAGACAATATATGGGAAAACTTTAATTGGGACGTTGATAAGTGTGTATTGAGATCTGATAACAATCCTATAAAGAATAACATTTAAATTAATCTTATCTTTATAGTAAAGAAACGGGGCGTAGCGCAGTTTGGTAGCGCACCACTTTGGGGTAGTGGGGGTCGTGGGTTCAAATCCCGCCGTTCCGATCACTTTACGTCTTCATTTATAAGGGATTTATATAGTTTATATGAACTTATGCCTACTGCTATGAATGTAAAAGAAGAAAAAAAAGCTAAAACCAAAATTGTAAAATTTGAAACTTCCACTTCACCTAATTGGAAAGATATAAAAATGTTCATTAGAAAGAATTTTTTTTAAAACCTTAACACAATTGCAAAAAAATTTTTTACATCCAATTATAAATTCAAAAGAATTACAACACCAAAGATAATTCTATAGATAACAAATATTTTTAACCCATTGGAAGAAAAATACTTTAATAAAAAATCTATAGCAAATAAAGATGACAAAAATGTCGCAATAAGACCAACAAAAAGAGGGAGAAGACCCAATGAAAAAAAATCATTAAAAGAAGAAATAAACTCAACAATCGCAGCAAGAGAGATAGCTGGCATTCCTAAAAGAAAAGAAAATTTAGCAGCATCGCCTCTTTCCCATCCTGCTATTAGAGCGCTAGAAATAGTAACCCCCGATCTTGAAACACCCGGAAAAATGGCAAATGCCTGAAAGAAACCTATCAAAAAACTATCTGAATAATTATGATTTTTAATATTAACTGAACCTCTTTTTGAACTATCTGCAATGTACATCAAAAAAGCCATTAGAAATGAGACCAATGCTATTGATAAATTTGAACGAAGAACATTTTCAAAAAAAGAAGGGATAAATATTTTTATACTCCCACCAAGCAAAACAATTGGAATAGTCCCAATCAAAATAGACCTTAATAATCTTTCATGTAAGAGATATTCAAGAAATTTTATAGAAGATTGACTTCTGAAATTAAAAATTTCATTCCTAAAATACCAAGCTATGGCAAGAACACTTCCAAGTTGAATAGTAGCCGACAAAGATGCTCCAGGATCATCAATACCTAAAAAAAGAGATATAATTTTTAAATGAGCTGTACTACTTACGGGAATAAATTCCGTCAACCCTTGAATTAATCCATATAAAACAAATTTTAAATATTCCAAAAAATTATTAAATTACATAATTAATTAATAGCAATTTACAATTAAAAACTAGTAAATAAAAATGAAAAAAATCTATTTTAATATTTATTCTTTCATCTTCAATCTTTTCTGATTCTGCAAAAGCTAACTATTAGCTAATTAGAAATTTAAAAAAAAGACCTGGAGTAGGTCAAGATGCTAGAGGAATAACAAGTCCTTCAATACATTCTATTCCCATTAAATATTTAGATACTTGTATTAAGGTAGGCGAAAAGTTATTAATTAAATATAAGTACTGGTTGGCAATTTAATAGTAGATGGACCTGTTTATTTAGAGTTGATTAGTAATCAAGTTACCTTTTAACATCGTGAGCACAACCATCACCTTTATAATTTTCGCTCTCGTAAAAATCATTTTTTGTCCCAAAAAAAACAGTTAATAAAACGAAAGGTAAGCTTAATATAAATAAAATAGTTGTTAAATCCATAGTGTTGAATTATTCAAGAGGTTCATGAAAAATTAAAATTAAAATTTCTTCATTAACTCATTTTTAATAGTCTGTAGGTCCTTTAATACCAAGATAAAAGAAGGCTCCTAACCCAACCAAAAGTAAAACTCCAGCAATAGCTGCAGAAGGAACAAAACCTCCTATTGCAAAGGAAGAAAAATAATACATCTATAAAACTAAAACTAGTTTGATAATATCAATAAAAACTAGGTATTTGTAAAAAATTTTGACTCGAAGACAATTAGATAATATCTGTTCTAAGCCACTAGCGTCGAATCTTCGTTATCAGCAGAAATTCTTATTCTTTCTTCCAACTTGGGGCCATATAATTCATTTCCCCAGATTTCAACTCTTGAATCATTTGGCGCCATAAAAGTAAGAATATCAGTTGGAAATAAAACTCTCTCTAAAAAAAAGTTTGATGGACCAATACATCTCAAGACAACCATCCTACAACCTTCATTTTTGTATGAAAATTCAACCATTCTAAACAGCAAAACTCTCTCAATTAAACACTATTTAAAACTAATAAAAATGTATAAGAAATTACTGAAAAAAAAGAAATATAAAAAAATTTAGATATTTAATCCAGCCTCAACTAAATTTCTTTCTTGATCAATTAATAAAAGCGCGTAAGAATCTACCATATCATAACTTTTATGAGGAATTGAGACATTAAGCATTCTCAAGAAATTAGATAATTTTTCATCTTGAAGGGCCTTGCCTTTCTTTAAAAACATTTCTTTTTCCTGATTAGTTTTCCATATATTCATATACTCAATCTTCAAGGGCTTTAAGTGCCAAATATTTTCTAATAAAGTCCAAATTTCTAAATATTCTTTTAGGTTATTTTGAATTTTTAATAAATAAGATGATTCATGAAGACTCAAATTTGTTGTATTTATGGGTCGATAGTTTATGTCAATAGAATAAGGTTTAATTCCTAAAAACCATCCCTCAAGAATTAATAAATCAGGTTTATCTAATCTCCAATGAGATCTATCTCCTAGACCATTTCTTAAGGATTTATCGAAAACTGGTACATTTAATTCTCCATTTGTCTTCCAATTTAATAATTTTTCATACATTAATTTTACTGAGTGACTACCAGGAAACCCTCTTGAAACATTCCAAGGGTTATTCTTAATTGCTAATTTCATTTCATTTGATGGGAGATAAAAGTCGTCAATTGAAATAACTGCAATTTTAAAGTTTAATTTTAACGATATAGCTTCGAGCCATTTACCTAGAGTTGTTTTACCTGTCCCAGGTAAAGCTGAGATTCCAATAATTTTTCTATCAGAAAAATTATTTTGAAATTTATAAGCCTGAGATAAAAGAGGTAAAGCCAAGCCCCAAATCCAATCATCATTTACTTTATTGTTCCAATATTGATCAATTGAAAGTATGTTTCTTTGATTATTCCAAAAATTGAACCAATCATCCAAGGATTCCCAACCAATATCAATAATTAATTTTTCAAATTTATCAAGAGGAAAATTAATATCTAAATCTTTCATCTTTCTAACTTAGTTCTCGCTTATTTATCAATTTATTGATTTCATTTTTCCAACCATATCCATTTGGTTCAGAAGCTAAAGTATATTCCAAATCTTTTAATTGACCTAGTAAATTTAAGTTAGGTCCATCTATCCCTGGGATAACGATTCTAATATCTGAGTTTAAAAGTAGAGGCAAATCATTTGGAGAATCGCCTAAACCTATAATTTCAATATTTTGAACCCTTGAATATCCTTTAAGAGCATTTATTGCTTTACCTTTATTCGATTTTGTAGATAATAAGTGACTCATTCTATTTCCCTTAAAAATATCAACATTGAACCTTTTACAACAGATATTAATTTTCTCTTCTAAATAACTAGGCGGATTTAAAAAAGGCATGCTCCAATGCCTATCACGCATTAAGTTCAATGATTTACCTTCTAAACCTGTTAGTTGAGTGGCTTCTTGATCAGTGAGATTATTAAGAGGAGTAAGTTTATAATCGATTTCATTGGAAATAAAATTTAAGATTTCTTCAAGATATTCGTATTTAATACCAAGAATAATTTCTCCATTTACTCTTTCAAGAGATTCACCATATATTGCTGCACCATTTTCAACAATATAAGGATCCGTCAAGTTAAGTTCCTTTCTAATAACTTTTACTTCAGAAGCAGTTTTGCTTGTACAAAGAATTACGGGTATAGATAATTTTTGAAGTTTTTTTATAGTTTCTTTAGCAGGTGATAAATCATATGAGTGATCCATTAAAGTACCATCTACATCACTTACTACCCAAATAGAAGATTTTTCTATCATTTTTATAAAGCACTAAGCCAAACCACTTGAAAAGGATCAAGAATAATATTTTTACAATTGTATTTAGTGGATGTTAAAAAATCATAGGTATTAAAATCATTATCAATTATTTTTGGTAGATCATTATCATTCAATTGATAATTAATTTTATTTTCAGTCATATTGTGGATTGCAAAAACAGACTCAGGACCTTTACTTCTTTTGATTACAACAATATCACTTCTACCTTTAGACAAACATTTCATTTCCGAAGAAGGGTGAAATTGCTTTAATTCTGATCTGACATCCATAGCCTTACGAAGATATTTTAAGTTTTTATTAGCATTAGATTCAGGATTATTTAAAACGGCTAAAAGATTTTCTGATTTAAACTTTTCTCTGTTAAGGTCTCTTCTTTGACCTGTCATAGAAAAACTTTTGATATCATTTCCTGAAGCTAGTAATGCTGGCAAATAAAATGCAGGGACCCCTTTTAGCGCCATTACTAATAATTGACTCAAAATAAATCTCTCATACTGAAATCTTTTAGCATCTCTACTGGAGTCTTCCATTGCACTCCACCAACTAATATTTAATTCATAAGGTTTATCATCACCATTTGATAAACGTCTATGACTAACTAAGCCCCCTCTTTTCTCACAATTAATTAATAAATCTTTAATTCTCTGCTCATTCATTAATCCCTCAAGAGCTCTTAGCCCAACACCATCGTGCGATGCAGTGAAATTAAATAAAGTAGTACCTTCAGGTAATATGGGCCAGTCAAAAATCCATGAGTTTAGAATATCAGCTCTTGAAGTAATAATTGCCTCTAAAAGAAGAGGAGGCAATGGGAAATTATATGCCATATGGGCTTCATTTTCAGGAATCAGATAAGATAGATTTTCCTTCTGAGGGACATTAGTTTCAGTTATTAAAACTCCCTCATTAAGAAGATTATTTAAAAGAACTCTTAAGAGTTTCACAATTGAATGTGCTTTTGGCAAATGTAAGCACGTTGTCCCTGATTCCTTCCAAATAAAACCTACAGCATCAAGCCTGAACCATTTAATTCCATTAGATAAATAAGTAATAATTAAATTTAAGAACTCAAGAGTCATTTTTGGATTATGCCAATTCAAATCAATTTGATCTGGACCAAAAGTTGTCCAAACTTGTTTAGGGCCATGTTCAGTATTTATTTGAGAAAACAAAGAGGAACTTCTTGGCCTAACTACATTTGACCAGTCAAGATTTTGTTTTGGTGAAAAAACATTTGATATTCCCGGTTCTTGGGATTTAATAAATTGTTGAACCCATGGGTGAGATGATGAGACATGGTTTAATACTAAATCAGCCATCAAATCATGATTTTTAGAAATACTTTTGAGATCATCCCAACTTCCAAATTTTTCTTCTAAGGAATCATAACTTGAGACTGCAAAACCTCCATCACTTGTAGATTTCAAAAAAGGAAGAATATGTACAACTTTTGAAAGACTGCCAAAATGTTTACTTAACAACTTACTTAGAGTTATTAAAGTTGCCTCGCCATTTTTATAAATACTATCTGCATAAGTTATCAACACCGAATGAGATTCATTCCACCTTTCCTTATCTCTTATTTCTTCATAAGCAGATTTCTCTGAGAAATCATCTAAAATCTGTAATAATTGATTTGAAATAAAATTAATTTCTTCTGTAGTATTATTTGAATAAATTGTTTTTAACAATTTATCGATCTTTAATCTATCTAATTTTTTCTCTGAATCAATTTGCTTCACTTTGAAAAAATCAACGAAGTATTAATACTATTCTGCACATCAATTAGAAAATGGACTTTCAACAAGGTTTAATCACAACAATACATGAATATGGAGTTACAAGGAATTTACTTAAAGAATTAAACAAAAGTCTTAAAAAAAGATCAACTAGCATTCTAATACCTTGCTTATATGAAGAATTTGAGCGCCCAGCATTAAAAGACATAAGAGAAGTTTTAAAAGACCTCACAGGCTTAAATGAATTAGTTATTGCTCTCTCTGCAAAAACTGTTGAGCAAGTTAAAGCAGCAAAATCATTTTTTGACTCAATGCCATTTCCAGTTCACGTTCAATGGACTAATTCTCCCTCTGTAATAGAACTTTTAAAAAGCCAAGAAAAAAATGGGTTAGAACTTTTAGGCACTCCAGGAAAAGGATGGGCTGTCTGGCAAGGAATAGGAGTTGCGACGAGAAAATCAGAAGTTGTTGCTCTTTTTGATGCTGATATAAGAACTTTTAGTCATTTGTATCCTTCAAGAATGATACTTCCACTTTTGGATGAATCATATGGGATATCATATGTAAAGGCTTTTTACAGTAGATTATCCCTAGAGACCAATCAATTGCAGGGTAGAGCAACAAGATTATTTGTAGGTCCCTTATTGGCAAGTCTTGAGCAGTTAGTAGGGAAGGGTCCCTTTTTACAATATCTTCAATCATTTAGATATCCATTAGCAGGTGAGTTTGCGTTCACTAAAGACCTTGCTATGAATCTACGAATTCCTTGTGACTGGGGTTTAGAGATAGGTTTATTATCAGAGGTTTATAGAAACGTAAGAACCTCCAAAATAGCTCAAGTTGACCTGGGTTTATTCGATCATAAACATAAGAATATTGGTGATTCATCTAAAGAAGGATTGCAAAAAATGTGCACAGAAATTCTTTCAAGTGTTTTAAGAGGTCTCATGGAGCATCAAGCAGAGACCTTAACAAGTACTCAATTAGCAACCTTAGAAGTTCTTTATAAAAGAGTAGGGGAAGATCGGGTAAAACAATTTGGATTAGATTCAGCAGTTAATCAACTTCCATACGATAGGCATGAAGAAGAGTTATCAGTACAAAAATTTGCGAAACTATTGAGACCAGCTACAGAAGATTACTTAGCTTGCCCAACAACCCAGCAATTACCGAGTTGGTCAAGAGTTCTATCTTGTGAGAACAAACTGCAAGATGATTTGGCAATTGCTGGGTCACGAGATATAAAAACAACTGAAAAAGAATTAATTAAAAACTTCTAAAGTAAAAAGTACCTTTGAGCCATTGGGACTTCTTCAAGAGGTTCACAAGTAAGAAGTTCCCCATCAGAAAAAACTTCATAAGTTTGAGGATCAACTGAAATATTTGGTAGTTTACTATTAAGTTTTAAGAGTGATTTATTGATATTTCTGGTATTTTCTACGGCAATACATTTCTTTTGTAAGCCTAATTTATTTGGAATATTTTGATCAATTGAATTTTTACTTAAAAAGGTGAAAGAACTCTTAATTAGAGATTGGCCGAAACTTGCAAACATAGGTCTACCATGTACGGGCCCTGGAGTAGGAATTGAAGCATTTGCATCACCCATTTGAGACCAAACTATAGATCCTCCTTTAACAACTAATTCAGGCTTTACAGCAAAAAAGGCAGGTTTCCACAATACTAAATCCGCAATTTTACCTTTTTCTATAGAGCCAACATGTTTATCAATGCCATGAGCTATTGCAGGATTAATTGTAACTTTTGAAATATATCTCTTTACTCTGTAATTATCGTTTCTATCAGAATCCTGCGATAGCGGTCCCCTTTGGACTTTCATTTTATGAGCGGTTTGAAAAGTTCTTGTAATTACTTCACCAACTCTTCCCATAGCTTGAGAATCACTAGCAATAATTGAAAAGGCACCTATATCGTGCAAGATATCCTCAGCAGCAATAGTCTCTCTTCTGATCCTTGATTCGGCAAATGCAATATCTTCTGGGATTTTAGAATCTAAATGATGACAAACCATTAACATGTCAAGATGTTCTTCTAATGTGTTCCTCGTATAGGGTCTTGTTGGATTTGTACTACTTGGAAGAACATTTTTTTCTCCACAAATCTTAATAATGTCTGGCGCATGACCTCCACCTGCTCCTTCGGTATGAAAAGTATGAATAGTTCTTCCTGCGATAGCGTTAATGGTATCTTCAACAAAGCCTGCCTCATTTAAAGTATCAGTATGAATACATACTTGTACGTCAAACTTATCTGCAACATTAAGACAAGAATTTATTGTCGAGGGAGTCGTTCCCCAATCCTCATGAAGCTTCAATCCACACGCACCAGCTTCAACCTGATCAATAAGATTTTTCTCGTTTGTTGAATTTCCTTTTCCAAAAAAACCTAAATTCATAGGAAATGCTTCTGCAGATTGAATCATTCTTGAAATATGAAAAGAACCCGGAGTACAAGTAGTAGCATTTGTCCCTGTTGCAGGTCCAGTTCCTCCTCCCAACATGGTTGTAATTCCGGAGGCTAGTGCCGTCTCAATTTGTTGGGGGCAGATAAAGTGAATGTGGGTATCTATTGAACCTGCAGTAAGAATATGGCCTTCTCCAGCTATTACTTCTGTTGATGCACCAATAACAATATCTACATTATCCTGGATATCAGGATTACCAGCTTTACCGATTTCAAAAATCATTCCATCTTTTATACCCACATCAGCCTTAATTATTCCCCACCAATCTATGATCAAAGCATTAGTTATTACGGTATCTACAGCTCCATCATCTCTACTTACTTGAGACTGTCCCATCCCATCTCGAATAACTTTACCTCCACCGAATTTAACTTCATCTCCGTATGTAGTTAAATCCTTCTCTACTTCTATAAAAAGTTCGGTATCAGCAAGCCTTACTCTATCTCCGGTAGTGGGTCCGTAAGTTTGCGCATAAGTATTTCTGTCAATTTTATAGGACATAATTTTAAGTATTTAGAGAACCGTTTACCAATGCATTAAAACCATGGGCAATTCTTAAACCTGTATATGGAACTAATTTGACCTCAGTTGTATCTCCAGGTTCAAATCTAATTGCTGTTCCTGCAGGAATGTCAAGACGCATACCAAGTGTTAATTTTCGATCAAAAATTAAAGCCTTATTAGCTTCAAAAAAATGATAATGAGACCCAATTTGTACTGGCCTATCTCCAGAATTAGAAACTTTTACTGTTTTAACTTCCTTACCAAGATTTAATTCGATTTCACCTTTTTCAGGAATTATTTCGCCAGGAATTAAATTACTCATAACTAATTAATCGGATTGTGAATAGTAACTAACTTTGTCCCATCAGGGAAAACGGCTTCTATTTGGACTTCATCAACCATTTCAGGAATGCCCTCCATAACTTGTGACTTTGAAAGCCAAGTAGTTCCCTCTGACATTAATTGACTTACACTTTTTCCATCTCGAGCTCCTTCAAGAACTTGAAAACTCAAAAAAGCAATTGTTTCAGGATAATTAAGCTTAAGACCTCGACTAAGCCTTCTTTCAGCTAAGAGCGCAGCAGAAAAAATCAATAATTTATCCTTTTCTTGAGGTGAAAGATGCATTATAAAAAATTAATCTATAAATTCTTAAAAAAGGTTCTTTCTGAACATAATTAATAATTCATAGAATCTTGTAAAGGCCATACACCTTGATATTTTGGCTCACAAAATCCATAAACAGACCTAATTTGTTTCCAAATACAAAAAAAACATTTTCTAGCATCTTGAGAAGAACTTCCTAGGAATCTTACAGAGATTCCATTTTCAAGGATTCCAATAGATAAATTATTTTTAGTTTCATTGAAAATCTTTTTTATATTTCCCACAAGATTATTTATTTTTGACTTGGAAAAATCTTTTTCGCAAATCCAAATTAAGGATCCAAAAACAGGCATGTAATCCATGCCCGACTTGGCCACAAAACTTGCCTTAGATAATTCAATCTGATCAACATATTCCCAATCATCAAATAAATCATTATTTCTCATAATTTCTAATTTAGACCTAAAAACTCCACTCTCAATAGATTCTCCGGAAGAAGATCTTCCAAGTCTTATTAAATCAGTAAATAAAAAACTTGAAGTTTCTGAAATAGATACTTTAAAAATTTGCTCATATAAACCATTTGCAAAGATGATTGTTTCTTGGGGAAGGTACTCTAAATGAGAATTGTCAAGAATGTTTATACGATTATTTTGCTTTGAAAAACTTCCTCTAGGATTGATTTTAGATCTTCCAACAGATCCATATACTTTCTGAGCTGAAGAAGTAGTCAACAAAACCTTAGAGTTTTTTTCAAGATTTACCTCAAAATCGAGTAAATCACCTCCTACCAATCCACCTGCAGTATGTAGAACAGGCAAAATGCATCTGCCCTCTTGATCGTGAGTAGACTTTAATAACTTATAAGGAGAAGTTGATTTAGATTTAAAGATTGTTTTATCAACATTTCCTAAACTTGCTTTATTATTGAAAAAATTTAAGAAACAATTACCTTCCCATGAAGTTTTAATCATAAATTGTTTTCTTTAATTACTAAATTAAAGTAACCAAAAATTTTGATTATGAGAATGAATAAACAAATTGTTGTAACTGATTGGATTAAGAAAAAACCGAAATTAGGTTCATTTTTAAAACTTACCTTAAGTTCAGATGAAAGAAGAATCTTAAGAGGTAAAAGATTAACTGATTGTGATCAAGAAATAATTTTACAATTACCTAGAAAGGGCAAATTAAAGGATGGAGATATTCTTTCAACTAATGAGTCCACTTTTTATATAGAGATAATTGCCAAAACAGAAGATTTAATTGAAATAAGTTCAAATTCTAAAATTGAGCTTATTAAAACTGCATATCATCTTGGGAATAGGCACGTGGAAGTAGAAATCGAAGAAGGTATTCTTCTAACAAAAAGTGATTATGTTATTAAAAATATGCTTCTTAATTTTAAAGTTGATTTAAAAAATACGAAAAAAAAGTTTTTTCCGGAAAGAGGTGCCCATAGTCATGAGTAAAAGTCACCTATTAAAATATTTATTAACAAATCCTAACTTACCAGTTGGAGGATTTTGTTATTCGGAGGGAATGGAGAGTTATCTTTATAATAAAAATTTAACAGATTCAAATTCGGTAAAAGACTTAATCATAAGTGAACTAAAAATTGGCCAGATAAGACTCGATGCAAGACTTTTAGTAGATTTTATTGATATTTTTAATGAGATAAACGACCGCAAAAATTTAAAAGGTAATTTGCAAAAGCTAATTAGTTTAAATAAATGGATCCTCTCATCAAAGGACTCTCTCGAAATAAAAGAACAACAAATTCAAATGGCAAAATCTCTCTTTGATTTAACCAAAGAATTTGGATTTGAATATCTATATGAAAATAATAAAAAAAGCTCCTGGCCATTAGCGTGGAGTTGGGCTTGTTATTGTTTTGAAATTACCAAGTTAGAAATGGTTGAGAATTTTTTCTATGCGTGGAGTGCAAACCAACTTAGTGCTGCATTAAGAATTATTCCTATAGGGTCAACAAAAGCACAATTAATTCAGAGAGATTTATTAGCAATAATTTCAAAAGTTTCTAAAGAAATTATGGACAAAGAAATTGATGACATCTATTTTGGCAATGTAGGTTTAACTATGGCACAACAAAATCATAATGACCTTTATACAAAACTTTTTAGAAATTAATTTATGAGCAGCAAATTGAGAGTAGGGGTTGCTGGTCCTGTAGGTTCAGGAAAAACTGCATTAGTAGAGACTCTATGCTTAAGCATGAAAAAAAATTATGCGATAGCAGTTGTCACCAATGATATCTACACCAAAGAAGATGCTAACTTTCTAATAAATAAAAAGGTTTTAGAGGAAGGAAGAATTATTGGTGTAGAAACAGGAGGTTGTCCTCATACCGCGATAAGAGAGGATTGTTCATTAAATAAAAATGCAGTTTTAGATTTAGAAAATAAATATAATCCTTTAGATTTTGTTTTTGTAGAAAGTGGAGGTGATAATTTAGCATCTAGTTTTAGTCCAGAACTTGTAGATTTATCAATATATGTAATTGATGTATCTGCCGGAGACAAAATTCCTAGAAAAGGGGGACCAGGGATAACAAGGTCGGATTTATTATTAATAAACAAAATTGACTTAGCAGATAAAGTTGGTGCAGATTTAAATATCATGAAAAGTGATACTGAATTTATGAGAAAAGGGAAACCTTGGTTTTTTACCAACCTCAGTAGCGGCATAGGAGTTGAAGAAATAACTCAATTTTTAGAATCACATATACCCGATAATCGAAACTAGAAAAATGTTCATTACTAATATATTGGATTCAACAAAAAGTTACGACTGATACAAAACGAATCCTCGCTCGTTAATAACTTTTACTTTATCCCCCTAATCAGGGTCAATTACCTAATTTATCCTAATTCATGAGAATTTCAAGGCGTATTTTGGCAGGTTTAGCTACTGCCTCACTTGCGGTCACCGCAACTTCCTGTGGTGGAGGCGGAACCTCCGGAAGTTTCGATGACACAGTAACCGTTGGTATTTTACATTCGTTATCCGGAACAATGGCTATCTCTGAATCAACTCTTGTTGATACAGAAAAAATGGCTATTGAAGAGATAAATGCTGCTGGTGGTGTTACAGTTGGCGGCAAAAGCTACAAAATAGAATACATAGTTGAAGATGGTGCATCTGACTGGCCAACTTTCGCTGAAAAATCAAAGAAACTTATAGACCAAGACGGAGTTCCTGTCGTATTTGGTGGATGGACATCTGCAAGTAGAAAGGCAATGTTACCTGTCTACGAATCAAAAGATGCGTTCCTATACTACCCAATTCAATATGAAGCTCAAGAATGTTCTAACAACATTTTCTATACCGGAGCCACACCAAACCAACAATCGGAACCTGCTACAGATTTCATGTATAAGCGTTCTCCCGCAGCTGGTGGAGATTTCTTCCTTGTAGGTTCTGATTATGTTTTCCCAAGAACTTCAAACACAATCACAAAAGCTCAGGTAAAACAGTTAGGCGGTAAAGTTGTTGGAGAAGATTACCTTCCATTAGGAAATACTGAGGTTGCACCAATTATCTCCAAAATCAAAAAAGCGTTGCCTGACGGCGGAATAATCATTAATACTCTTAATGGTGACCAAAACGTTGCATTCTTCAAACAGATTCAAGACGCTGGTATTACACCTTCAAGTGGGTACTACGTAATGAACTATTCAATTGCTGAAGAAGAGATTAGTACCATTGGTCCTGAGTTCCTTGAAGGACACTACGGCGCTTGGAACTACATGATGTCAATTGATACTCCTGCATCTAAGAAATTTGCTGCAAGTTTCAAGAAAAGATGGGGAGCAGATCGTGTTGTAGCTGATCCTCAAGAATCTGCTTATAACATGGTCTACTTGTGGAAACAGGCAGTAGAAGATGCTGGAACATTCGACGACAACGCAGTAAGGGAAGCTCTTGTTGGACAAAAGTTTGATGCTCCACAAGGTCCTGTTGAAGTTATGGCTAATCACCACTTATCTCAAACAGTGAGAATTGGTGAGATTAATGCAGAGGGTGGATTTACAATCCTTGAAGAGACAGGAGTTGTTCTTCCTCAAGCATGGAACCAAAAGCATCCAAGTTCAAAAGGATTTGCATGCGATTGGACAGATCCTTCCAAAGGAGAAAAGTATAAGCTTTAATCTAATTAAAACCTATACTTCGAAATAAAAGGAGGTTAACGCCTCCTTTTATTTTATATAATCAAATATTTTCTTTTTCTAAATTGGAGCTACTTCTCGATAGTCTTTTTAATGGTGTTGCAATCGGATCTGTACTACTTGTTGCTGCATTAGGTCTAGCAATTGTTTTTGGTCTTATGGGTGTAATAAATCTTGCCCATGGTGAACTTATGATGCTCGGGGCTTACACAACATATGTAACACAATTAATTTTCAAATTACCTATATTAAAACCTTTCTACAATTCGTACATAATAGTTTCTATCTTCCTTGCTTTTATTGTTAGTGGAGTAGTAGGCATTCTCCTGGAAAAAACTATAATAAGGAAGCTTTATGGAAGTCCACTAGAAACACTTCTCGCAACTTGGGGCGTAAGCTTAATTCTTCAACAATTTGTCAGAAGTGTACCTTTAGCTTATGGGACAGGTCTGGTTATAAGTCTGTTAATTGGTTTATTCTTACCAACGACATTCCCATCAAAAATAAAAGAATCAATAAATTTCAAATATTTTAAATTTAGTTCTTGGATATTTGCAGCTTTAACTGGAGTCCTGACAGGTAGCATAATCTCATCCTCTGTCAGCAAACTTAGTAGAGCAAGCGCTAGAAATGTTGATGTAACAGCACCTTCATGGATGAGAGGTCAAGTTGAAATTATTGGCACTGCATTTCCTAAAACAAGATTAATGATAATTGTCATTACTCTAATCTCTGTAATAGCAATAACATTATTTCTTAATCAAAGTGCTTGGGGGATGCGTATAAGAGCAGTTACTCAGAACCGTCAAATGAGTGATTGTCTTGGTATATCTACTGAAAAAGTGGATATAATTACTTTTGGAATAGGATCTGGATTAGCAGGAGTTGCTGGGGTAGCAGTATCTCTTTTAGGTTCTGTAGGACCAAATGTTGGGGGAAACTACATAGTTGGTTGTTTTATGGTTGTAGTGCTGGGAGGTGTAGGAAATCTATTAGGAACAGTACTCGCTTCATTTGGAATAGGAATAATGACTGATTTAATTGGAGCTGGAAGACTCTTATCAATATGGCCAGATATGCCTTTACCTTTATCAAACACAATTAACTTTTTTGCGACCACAAGTATGGCAAGAGTAATGATATTTGCACTCATTGTCATATTCTTACAATTTAAACCTACAGGTTTATTTCCTCAAAAAGGAAGGATGGTTGAAAACTAATGTCCTTAAGTAAAATTAAATTTGATAAAAAAATAGTATTATCACTTTGGATAATATTAATAGCCTTAATTATTGCAGCACCAACTCTACTCCCTGTATTTAGACTAAACCTTCTAGGTAGATACTTATCCTTATCAATAGTTGCACTTGGTGTTGATCTTATCTGGGGATATACAGGTTTACTAAGTCTTGGACAAGGTATATTTTTTGCACTAGGTGGATATTGTGCAGCAATGTATTTACAAATAACCAGCTCCTCTGAATTTCCAAATAATATTCCTGAATTTTTTGCTTTATATGGTGTTGAAAAATTACCTTTTTTCTGGGAACCTTTTAGATCGCCTGTTTTTACCTTCTTCGCTATCTGGATAATTCCAGCATTGGTTGCAGGTTTAATTGGATTTCTTGTTTTCAGGAATAGAATCAAAGGGGTTTATTTTTCTATACTTACCCAAGCTTCTCTTCTTGTATTCTTTAACTTCTTTAATGGACAACAAAAACTTATAAATGGAACAAATGGATTAAAAACAGATGTAACACAACTACTTGGTCAGATGGTAGGCTCTGAGTCCATGCAAAGAATATTCTTTTGGATAACCTCCGTACTAGTAATAGCCTCATGGTTTTTTGCAAAGTGGGTAGTTAAAGGAAGATTTGGAAATATCCTTATAGGAATACGAGATGATGAACCAAGAGTTAGGTTTACAGGATACAACCCAGTTATATTCAAGACGATAATATTTTCTATTGCTGGAGGTCTCGCAGGAATTTCGGGAGCTTTATATACCGTTCAGTCTGGAATAGTATCCCCTCAATTTATGACGGTTCCCTTTTCTATAGAAATGGTTATATGGGTTGCTGTTGGAGGAAGAGGAACTTTATTGGGAGCGATACTAGGAGCAGTTTTCATCAACTATGCAAAAAGTCTCGTAAGTGAAGCTTTACCTGCTAGCTGGATGTTTATTCAAGGAGGGTTATTTATATTAGTTGTAACAGCTCTACCAGAAGGAGTTTTAGGATGGATTCAAGGAGATGGTCCTAGGAATCTTCTTCAAAGATTTGGTTTAAAAAGAAAGATTGAAACCTATCCAAGCTTAGAAGTCAACAAAAAGGAGGGGAATAATGAATAATAAAGATCTTCTAAATTTAATAGATATTACTGTTAGTTTCGAGGGTTTTCTAGCTCTCAACAAACTTAATTTAAATTTGAAGAAAGGAGAATTAAGAGCTGTAATAGGACCCAATGGCGCAGGCAAAACAACATTTCTTGATGTAATAACTGGAAAGGTTAAGCCAACAAACGGTGAAGTAATTTTTAAAGGGAAATCTTTAGTAGGTAGAAAGGAGCATAAAATAGCAAGACTTGGAGTTGGAAGAAAGTTCCAAAGTCCAAGAATCTTTGAAAATCTAACAGTTAAAGAAAATCTTGAAATATCTGTGACAACTCCTAAAAGTCCCTTAAACCTTATAAATAAAAGTATTAAGGATGAGCAGCTAAATGAGATTGATCGTCTCATGAAGATTGTTAATTTAGCTCAAAAAGTTGATTCTAAAGCTGGATCTTTATCTCATGGTCAAAAACAATGGCTCGAGATAGCCATGTTAGTAGGACAGAAGCCAGATTTAATGTTAGTAGATGAACCTGTTGCAGGTTTAACTGATGAAGAAACAGATCTTACAGCTGATTTATTAAAATCTTTATCAGGCGAAAATACAGTAGTGGTAATAGATCACGATATGGAATTTATAAGGAGACTTGATAGTAATGTTTCAGTATTAAATCAGGGCACAGTATTATGTGAGGGAACAATGGAAACCATACAAAAAGACAAAAAAGTTATTGATGTTTATTTAGGAAGACCTGAGGACTAGTTATGGAAAATTTACTCGAAATAAAATCATTAAATACTTATTACGGCGAGAGTCATATTCTTAGAGATGTAGATTTAAACGTTAAATCAGGAGAAATGGTTTGTTTGATTGGAAGAAATGGAGTTGGCAAAACAACTTTATTGAAATCACTAATTGGTTTGTTAAAACAAAAAAAAGGAGATATTTATTTGATTGGTGAAAATATCAACAGAAAAGCACCTCATCAGAGGGCTAGGAAAGGAATGGCTTACGTTCCTCAAGGGCGAGAAATTATTCCATACCTATCAGTTGAAGAGAATCTTATGTTAGGGATGGAGTCTCTACCAGGTGGATTATCTAAGAACAAGAAAATAGATCCATTTATCTATGATCTCTTCCCAATCCTTAAAGATTTTCTTCAAAGGAAAGGAGGAGATCTTAGTGGAGGACAACAACAGCAATTAGCTATTGCAAGAGCATTGCTAGGCAAACCTCAGCTTCTATTGCTTGACGAACCCACGGAAGGTATTCAGCCAAATATAGTTTTAGATATTGAAAATGCAATTAACCAGATAATTAGAGATACAGGAATTGGTGTTTTATTAGTTGAACAACATTTGCATTTTGTAAGACAAGCCAATAGATATTATGCGATGCAACGCGGAGGTATTGTTGCTAGCGGAAATACTAGTGAGTTAAGTCAAGCGGTTATTGATAAATTCTTGAGTGTTTAATAGATTATTTTTTAAATTAATAAAAAAACTTTATTCATTTTTCGCATCTTATAAGGTCTATACTGTTTGGATGCTCATTAATATACTTATTAAATTCCATCGCTAGTGTTCTGGCCTCGTAAGCGTCAAAAGCATAAAAACAATTTTCTAATCTTATATTTTGAAAATCACGGTAATGCACTGTATATGGCTTCAACATATTATTTTTGTTCATTTTAATTTGCTAAAAAGCAATTATGTATATTCCAACCATGCATATATTCTTAAATTTAAAGCACAACTTTTGTTGTTATCAAAATATACTGACTTAAATTATGTAATCAAAAATACTTTATAAAGACCAAAAAGTAATTAATCTATTTTTTTTTATTTTTAGAGTCATGCTTTTTACCTTCAATTAAAAAAACAAATTTTGATAAAATATAACCAAAAAATGGTGCCCATAAATTATCATAAAAAAATTTCATAAAAAATTAGGCAGCTAATGATTCGTTTTCTTCAATTTCAGTTTTATTAATTCTCTTCAAATCTATAGAATTAAATAAATGTTGCATAAGCAGAAAATCAAGTTCTCCTTTCAACAAATTAACATCTGATGAAAGTAGATCATCAACAAAATCATCAAAAGTATCTGAAAGAGGATTCACAATTAAAAATTTATTTTTGCCATTATCATCGCATTAACAACAAAAGTCAACCAAATTTGAATATTAATTTTGAATTTTTTAAAAATTGATGAATAAAGACTAAAAAATTAAATAATAAAAATAAACAAGCAAAATAACAGATTTAATATCAAGCTTAGGGTTTTTGAATTAAATTTCATTTATCTTGCTTTTCTTAATTTTATATCTCTCCTGATTAGCAATATCAAAACGACTATACACATATTTGCTAAAAAGAAATTTAAAGAATTCATCATCAAACCATTTAATATATTTATAGCAAGACTATTGATGTGCCAATTAGTAAAGAATCACTTAAAAATGTTTAAAAGAAATAAATTTTTTTAGCAATCAAATTTAATATTAATAGTTAATTTTAAATATTATTTTTTAATTAGCTCGAAGTAACCATTTTTATTTAATAAGTACTTATCAAACCAAAGGCTTAATAGATTGTCTAATCCTATTCCATTCATTTTATTTATCTGCGAAGTCTTATAGTCTGAGAGTGCAAGCAATAAATACGGAAAAATCATATCAGAAACACCTTTTGGCAGTTTTTCTAAAGGTACTCCATGAGCTCTATCCCATAAAATTTGCATATCCTGGGAGAAAAAAGAACTCCAATAACTAAAATTACAATATAACTTTTCTGGAGGGAGGAGATTTACAGATAAAAATGGGAGAGATGAATTCATAGGAATAAATATTTTATAGATTATTGAATTTAGATTTTTGAAATGGTGAAAAAATTTTTAATATAAAAATCTCCTATAAATACAAATTAAATTTAACGCACGGTACAGCACTTAGCAACACTATTTAAGTATTATATTTATTCATCATTTCCTGAAATTTAAGAAATAATAAAAACTTTTTATAAGTTTGCAAGTCAAATTCCTCCTTATTTGGTTTATTTAAATGGGTTGATTTAACAGAACTGACATGATTTTCTAATTTAGTATCAATTGAGAATTCTTCATTATCTATAAAGCTAGTAGAATTATCAAATAAGTTTTTTGAATTTTCGATATTTTCCTGATATGATTGAGTTATTTTACCATTTTTTTTATTAAATATACCTCTTATAGAAAGTGCTTCTTCCACTAAAATACTTATTATTTTTGAATTACTTAAATTGTTCTCTACGCTCAATTTGTCAATTATTCTCATAACATCTTCTCTAGGAATAAAACCAACTCTTTTTTTCTTGGTGGGCATTTAAAAATTAATTAAAGTTCAGCACTTGACTGTCATAAGTGTTGCACTATATTCATTATAAGTCAATTAAATGCAGATGATTCTACCAACAACCTTACTTTTAGGAGCCCTTGGATATCTTTTCTACACCTCAAAAAGAGAACTTTCTCTAGATCATCATGATCTTATAGAAAACAAAAAAGAGAACGATGATTTGTATAAAGATTTGGAAGATCTATTTATCTAAAATTACTGCATCGGTACTAAAGAACTTTGTTTCTTGACTAAATATATACAAAACCTTAAAGATAATTAGAATTAAGGTATAGATATAAAATCAATGACTGTCCATCAAGATTACGAAATAAAAATCAATCTAAATGAATTGATTGAAAAGAGAATTCCATGTTGTGATTTACTTCATCCAGATCATTGTCTAACAGAGCAACAAGTATCTGAAATTGCACATGATATTCGTATGGATTTAAATTTGCATGATCTTTACAAGCAAGTGGATCAACACATCATGAATTATGTAAATGCAGCTGGTATTGATAACAAAGATCATTGGGTTGAACCTCATCTTCCAGATTTGGAGAGAGATTTAAAAGAAGAAGTAGGTATAGAATTTGATTAAACTTTTTTCTTACAAAAAAGATTAATATATGTATTTTTTTTCTAAATCATCTATTAATTTATAAATACTTTTAGCTGATCTCTTTCTTTTTTTAAAAATTGTAAAAACTATAGATCCAATCAATACGGCAAAAATAGGTGTGAGAATAATTATTTCATAATTCATAACTATCAAACAGAAGTATATTAATTAAATTATTAAAAAGTTTGAATCAATAAAATAGGTACTTTATACAAATATTTTTCACTATAAACAATTAAGATTTTTTATAAAGCAGAGAAATAATTTAAATTTTTTGTAAATTATATAGATATAAAATTTAATTAAATAAAGATAATGATTTATTATTTTGCCTTAACAGTAACTGAGATGGGGCTTGGTAAAGTAGAGTTAGCAGTTATTGGCGCAGTAATTTTAATATTTCCAATTTTATTTGTTTATGCATCTAAAAACCTTGATGCTAAGGGAGTTTTCGAATGGATGATGGAGAAACCCAATGATTGGATAGGTAAAAAATAAGACTTTAACAATTTACATTTTCCTAGTTAAATTTTAAATTTTCTAAATTACTTATAGCAAAATCAAAAACCTGGCAATTATTTTCTAAGTCATTTACTATTGAATTTTTTAGAAGAGAATAATCTATCAACTTATTAAGTTTATTATTCTTAAATTCCTTATTAGTCTCTCCAATAGCAAATGCCAAAGCTCCCTCATAAGAAATACCGAATTTGGAAGTGTTGCAGTAAGTTCTTGTGAACTTATTAGAAATCTTTTTAGTATACTTTTCAATAGTTCTAGAAGAAGTATCCAATGAGTAAACTGGGTTACTAACAAGAAGAAGCAAAAATAAAGTGAATATCGTAAAAACTCTTTTGACCATAATATTTCATAAATTGCAAGTTTAATATAGTTTAGAATTTAGTTCTGCCGACTATGTTTTATTAAAAATATAAAAATTTAAAATTTGTCAACCACAAAAGCTATTTCATATTTTGGAAGATAAAAACTCTCTAAATGAGTATTTTATAGTTTGAATTTTTTTTGGTAGTTTTTTTAAAAAACGCCTAAATGCTTTTGGCATAATAAAAAATCCATATCAATAATTAATAGATAACAAATAATACTTGGCGAATCAATAAATAATTCTCTAAAAATAAGTAAATTAATTATTAAATATATGAATTGAGCTATGGAAATGTATTTGAACATGAATTATTGTTTAATTAAGCATTAAATACAAGATTAATATGGCATTACCAGAACTCATTTATGCTCCTATAGATGGCGGAACAATACATAGATATGAAATTAGTGGTGGCAAAAGAAAATTTTTAAGATTTATAGGTTGTTATTTGGGTCAATGCAATTTCCACAAAAATATTGATGATGCTATTGATTACATAAAAAATTTGAAAGAAACACAAAAGATACAAAAAACATGAAATAAAGATACATAGATACGACAGAGACCTAATATTTTTCAATAACTACATAATTATTGCTACAAATAATAGAGAATTTTCTTTTTATAAGAAATTGATTATTTACTTGGGTTATAGTTCCGAAAGATAAACAGTCATTTAAAAAAAGAAATTAATTTATGGAAAACAGACAAATTAATTTTTTTAAATCAAAAGACTTTAATACCGTTCTTAAGCCATTTAAAAAAGGAACGGTAGTAAAAATTGACTCGTTTGATATTAGAGAAAATCAAAAAGAATTAAATATAGGTTTATTTGGTTGGTATGCAATTTGTCCCTCTAAAGAACTAAAAAAAAATAAGCTATATTATTTTTCACTTTATGATGAGCCTCTTGTCCTTTATAGAGATGAAAATAAAAACGTTAGGTGCATTAAAAATATTTGTCCTCATAGAGGGGCCTCCTTTTTTGGAGGGACATTATTAGATGGAGTAATAACATGCCCATATCATGGAGCTAAGTTTTCATCTGGAGGGAGTTGCCAAAATCTCGACAGAATAACATGTCGCCATATAGTTGATAATAACTACGATAACTACGCCAAAAGAATTCATTTATCTCAATACAAAACTTCAGAAAAAAATGGATATATTTTTGTACATTTTTCTAAAAAATCTGAGACTGATTTAAATAATACAAGTGAAGATACACCTATAAGTAACTACGAATTATATGAAAATGGGTTTTCACATAAGGATTATGTCTTTGAGGAGGTTTTAGTTGACTTCAAATGTGATTGGTCAAGGATTATTGAAAATCACCTAGATATCCTTCATATTTTTTGGGTTCATGGGGATACAATCCCTGATAAAGATGTGAATAAAAACGTACTAGTTAGTTTTAACCAGAAAATTAATATTAATCCCAAATACATTGAAAGTATTTATTACTACAAGAATGACCCTACAAAAGAATTTATCCGGATAAAGTACATACCTCCAGGAAGGATATTAATTTACAAAGGTGATCCTTCCTCTTCAAGATATTTACAAGTCTTAGATCATATTCCTCTAGGAAACAACAAAGCAAGAGTAATAGTTAGACACTATAGGAAATTTCTACAAAATAAACTAATTAATAACCTCTTATTATTTAAAGAGACTCAAAGAAAGATTTTTTATAAGATATTCGATGAAGATTATATGATTTTAAAAACACAAACATATAATCACGATATGGGATTTATAAGTATGGATGAAATAAAATTATTGGGAGAAGACAGGATAATAAATTATTTTTGGAAGTGGTACAAGAAGTCTGAAGATAAAGATGAACCATGGAAAAATATTAACAAAACCCAAAATCTTGATGTATATGAAAAAGTGATATTGAAATATCCTCCTGAGATAAAGAAGTTAGAAATTGCTAATAATATAGATATTATTAGAAAAACATTTGTAAGATTCGCTGCTCCACTTATATTTTTTATGTTAATAATATAATTTATGAAGAAAGTAAATAGACCTTCATGGTTGAATTGGCTTTATCTAATTATATTTATTTTAAGCTCGATTCAATTGATTATATTTTGGAGTAATAAGTTTTAGTGTTTAATAAATTTTGGTTTGACGCAAAAAATATAAATTGTTTTAAAAATGGCTTTAGAGTAATTAAAGATTTAAATTTAAAGATATCGTATTCAGAGAATGTTATATTAATTGGACCAAATGGTTCAGGTAAATCATCCTTAATTGAAATAATTAATAGAAACATATATCCAGTAGTAGCTAATGAGTCGAAACTGAAGATTTTTGACAAAGAACTTATAAATTTATGGGAACTAAGAAATAAAATAAGTACCGTAAATAATGATATAAAAAAAAGAATAAATCCAAATTTACAAGTTTTTGATTTAATTTTAAGTGGACTATATGGAAGATATTGTTACGTACAAAATAAATCTGAAAGAGATTCTAATAAGGTGGAAAAAATCATGAAGAAAATGAATATATCTAATTTATCTAAAAAGAATTTTTCCTATTTATCAGATGGAGAAAAACAAATTTCTCTCATTGCAAGGGCATTAATCAAAAAACCGGAAATCCTAATCCTAGATGAACCAATTGCAAATTTAGATTATAAATCAAAGTTTTTTGTAATTGATAAGATTAATGAATTATCAAAATTAAATACTAAAATTTTATGCGTCACACATGATATTTCAACGATTACAAAAATATATGACCGGGTCATAATGCTTAAAGATGGCAAAATAATCGCTGATGGAGATCAAAAAAAGGTTATAAATAGTGAAAATCTTAATAAGTTATATGGTATTCAAGTAAAGGTAATTAATAATAATGGACTTTGGAATATAAACAGATTAACTAAATAACAATTAGGAAAATAGCTATAGCAATAGCAATAAATAATAATTTTTTACTTTTTAAAAATGAAGAGGATTTATTTTTAAATGAAGAAGATCCACATTTAGAACATACAATCTTACCTCCTAAGGATCGATCTGAGACGAATGAAGAACTTCCACAATTAAAACAAACTCTATTTACGCTCATCTAAAATCAAAAAATTATTAATCTTATCTAAATTATATTCATAAATACAATGTAAAGAAAAACTTCAGAAATTTGATGATAATGAGAATCTATTGCAATAAGTAAACTTATAGTGCATAATTGATAATAATTCTCATTATCAAATTTTTATTAATGAATTTCCATAGTTATGGAGAATCTCCCTCAAAATCAGTAAGAATAATAACTGGGCAATCCGTATTAATAGACCCTTCATCAAGACCAAAAGGCACATGCCTAGAAGTTGAAAGTGGAATTGCAAGAGTTTATTGCCCTTGTGAAGAAACTGAAGGAATGACACTTGCATTCTTACAATCAGGTGATCAATTAAGAACGGACCTTTTATGTAGTGAAGGTGTCTGTGTTGAAGCATTAACAGATTTGTCTTTTCATAGCAATGTAAATATTGATGAGAATATAGGTTTCGATGCAGTAAATGAATGGACTTTGCAACTCCTTAGGATTAGACACTTAGGAAATGCAGAACAGCGATTACAAGCCTTGTTTTCAATACTAGTAAATCGTCTAGGTAGAAGATGTGGTCAGTGGTGTGAGTTACCTTTTAGGTTAACTCATGAAAGGATTGGCGAATTAATCGGTTCTACACGAGTAACATCAACAAGATTAATTTCTAGATTAAGATCATCTGAGTTATTAATAGCTCCTATCGGGACCCAAACAGTCAGTGTTGCCCCTTCTTTTATTGAAACATCGCCGCTATAAAAACATGAAGGAATCACAATCAATTACTAACAATTTGTTAATGGAAGTTGATGTCTTATCGAATAGACTCAGAAATATCAAGCAATCCTACAAAACCACAGAAAATAAAGCATTAAAGGAAAGGTTATTTACTGAAAACAAAAATATTTTTAAAAGAGTTAATGAGATTTATACAATAGCTGAACTCTTAAATAAAAATAATGAGAAAATTAACTTTTCTAATTTACTTGTTGAAATAACCAAAAGGACATTGAATGAAAATAAATTTGAAAGTAATTTATTTTTTCTTTAAATCACTATCTATTAATAAGATTGCCGAAGGTTGATTAGAAGCAAACTTTACCTTGCCCAGTATGTTCGCAAATTCATCTTCTGATTGTGTTTGAGCTTCTATAATTGGATCTAAAAATACGTTAGTTCTTGTATCTGAAATTCTTTCTGATATGGAATAAAGTTGTTGTAGAGATGAAGTTAAATCAGCCTCCATGTTAAAAGAATAAGAAATCAGCTCTTCAATAGAATCCCATGTTTGAACGGGTGCTGGAATTTCATCTAATTTTACGCTTTGTCCCCTTGCGATTAAGTAATCTGCAAATTTTTGAGCATGTTCCATTTCACCTTGTGATTCACTTAAAAAATGAGAGGCAAATCCATTTAAATCACGTTCTTGAAACCATAGATACATAGAAAAATACTGAACATTGGCATATCTTTCCATTGTTAGATGTTCAAAAATGTTATCCAATAAACTATTGTCTATCGGTTGAGCAACAGCTCTTCCAGATGGACCAAAATTAATTAATTTCTTTGTTTTTAAATTATTTTCTTTCATTGTTCAATTAGAAACTATTTAAATAATACAACATTTTGTATAAATAAGTAATTAATAAATCCTATAAATTAAATTAAATAATATGATAATGAAAATCACTCGCAATACTATAAATGAATTTAGATTACAGTTTTTCTGAACTACTATTAACGAAAAAAATATATAAAAGTAAAAAAAAGAAATGTAAAAAGAAAAAATGCTCTAATTGGAATGGAGGGAAGTGTAATTGCCTATAAATAAATTCTATATATAGACCTTATGTGCGCCAGGATATAAAAAATAATAACTATTTTTATTTATAGAAAGAGAACATATATCACCATTATTTAGGAGATTATTAATATCAGTTCTAACCCGCAATATATTCCCATTAATAGTTACTTTATATATAAGAAATTCTCCAAGAAATTCTTTAGATATTACATTCGCATTACCAGATTCTGATCTTTTAATTGAAATAAATTTAGGCGAAATTGACATGCATTTAATTTTTTTATTTTGTAAAACCCCTGAACTATTTATTTCACCTAAGCAAGACATATATGAATTACCCTTTTTTTGAAGTTTAATAATATTATTACCCAAAATAAAACTACTAACAAATTGGGTTTTGGGATTATTTAGAAGGTTAATTGGTGTATCAATTTGATGTATTTTTCCTTCATTCATGACGGCAACTTTTTCGCAAATTGACATGGCCTCTTCAGGATCATGAGTAACCATCAATCCACTTGCATTACAACCTTTTAGAATATTTGGCAGTTCACTTCTCAATTTTAGTTTCACATGCATATCAAGACTACAAAAAGGTTCATCTAATAAAATAAAATTAGTACCAGGAGCAAGAGCTCTCGCAATTGCTAGTCTTTGTTTTTGGCCTCCAGATAATTCATGTGGGTATCTTCCAATAAAACTATCAAGACCAACAACATTTAATAAATAGTCAACTCTAGATCTATCTTTTTTGTTTTTCAAACCAAACATTACATTTTCCAAAACAGTTAAGTGAGGGAAAAGTGCATAATCTTGAAAAACCATACCAATATTTCTTTTCTCAGGACTAATTATTATTTTCCTACTTGAAATTTCCTTATCATTTAAAGAAATCCTGCCTTTTGAGGGATATTCGAAACCCGCGATTAATCTTAAAAGAGTTGTTTTTCCGCAACCAGAAGGACCAAGTAAACCTAACAATTCGCCATTTTCAATTTTCAGGTTAATTTTGTTTAATATCCAATTTGAACATTCTCGCTTATCATATTTATGATGCAGATCATCAATTATTAACGCATCATTTTTCACTAAGTTCTTCTTCTTTAAATATATTAAATTAGCAGAAAATATTCACCTAGAATATCTCTTGTATAATTTTATACACCATTTAATTTTTAAATTTAATGAGAAAGTCTGAAAGAGCAGAAATAATACTTAAGGAACTTAAAAAGCTATATCCATCGCCTCCAATACCTCTTGATCATGTAAATGCATATACACTTCTCGTCGCTGTAGTTTTAAGTGCTCAATCAACAGACAAGAAAGTTAATGAATTAACAAAAAGCTTATTTAAGGTTGCAGATAATCCAGAAAAAATGGTGAAGCTAGGTATTAATGGCATATATGAATACATAAAATTTTTAGGTCTATCTAATCAAAAATCAAAGAACATCTATAACTTATCTAAATTATTGATTGAGAAGCATAATGGTACTGTCCCAGATTCTTTTGAGAGGCTTGAATCTCTTCCAGGGGTAGGTCATAAAACAGCATCAGTTGTAATGTCTCAAGTGTTTAAAATCCCCTCATTCCCAGTCGATACTCACATACACAGGTTGGCACAAAGATGGGGCCTATCGAATGGAGATAGCGTAGTCCAAACAGAAAAAGACCTAAAAAAAATATTTCCTGTTAATGATTGGAATACCTTACATTTGCAAATAATCTTTTACGGCAGAGAATACTGCACAGCAAGAGGCTGTGATGGAACAAAATGTTATTTATGTCGCACTCTTTATCCCAAAAGAAAAAAGAAATTTATATGTAAAAAGCCTTAAGAAATTTATATAATAATTAAATTAGTTTTTTAATCATGAAAATAGCAATTACTGGAGCATCGGGGAAAACAGGTTATAGAATTTCCGAAGAAGCAGTTAAGAAAGGATATAAAGTAAGGCAAATCATTAGAAAGAATTCAAAACTCCAAGCAGGACTAGAGAATTTAGAAACAATTAGGGTTTCATTAGACAAAAAAGGAGAACTTGATAAAGCTTTAAAAGATATTGATGCTTTGGTAATTGCGACTGGAGCGAGAGCATCATTAGATTTAACTGGTCCTGCAAAAGTTGATGCATTAGGTGTATATAGGCAATTAGAGAGTTGCAAAAGAGTTGGTATTAAAAGAGTTATTTTAGTTAGTTCTCTTTGTACTGGAAAGTTATTTCACCCATTAAACTTATTTGGTTTAATTCTTATCTGGAAGAAATTAGGTGAAAACTTTCTACGAAATTCAAATTTCGAATGGACTATTATTAGACCTGGAGGATTAAAGGAAAATGAAGATATTAAATCAGAAAATATAAAATATTCACAGGAGGATGCTCAAATTAACGGATCAATCCCAAGAAGATTAGTTGCGCAATGTTGTATAGATTCTATAAAAAACAAAGAATCCATAAATAAATTAATAGAAGTTACAAGTTCGAATGATAATAAAAAGATATCTTTTAAAAAAGCTATGCAAATGATTTAAAAAATGTAAATATATAAATTAAAACTATGAAAATAAATCCCAAAATTGACGCATTACAATTAATGCTTACTGATTTAAGAACTAGAAATGAGCCAATAAGACATAAAGCTGCATTTAAAGGTTGTCAACCAGAATTTCAAAGTCTTGTATCAAGGTTAATAAAGCAGTTAGAGGAAGAATTAGTTGCTGAAAAGCTCACTAATCGTGATAGTTAAAAAATTTAGATCACTTAAATGAAATTAAGTTATCCAGTTTTGCTTGTTCTGAAAGTTCATCATATCCTCCAAAAAATTTATTATCCAAAAATATTTGAGGGAAAGTATTATGGCTACTTTGAGCCATTATTTTTTTAAAGCTCTCATCATTGTCTATTAAATTAACTTCATGAGGAATAGATAAAGAATTAAGCAACCTAATTGCTCTTTTAGACCAAGGACAATCCTTTAAAATATATGCTTTTACACGTGATTCATTTTTTAATAAATCATTACTCGAGAAATTAATAATTTTTTGTTCAAAAGAAAGTAATAATATATCGGTACCTTTTTTTACAATACATCCCTCCTCAAGATGCCCGCCAAAGACATTACATCCCTCATCTGCAAAACTCAAATGTAAATGAACATCTCCTTTATTAAAATGTCCATTTAAAGAAACTATCTCTAGATTTCCCTCAAATTTATTTATCTCTTGATTTCCTGGGCATTGAATACAAACTGTTCTAAGATTACCAACCACTCCAGAAACATACCCGTATAAATTATTCGATAAAGAATATTCTTTAATTGAATTTATTAAATCAGTTTCTGGAGATAGCTTTAGGCTATGAGGCTGCATTAGATATAAGGAATAATTTTGTAATATAAAACATCATAAACATAAAAAGAAGTTGAATTTATAATCTTTAGGATTCAGATTTAAATTAAATTTTAGAATCTAGCATTAAAATCCATTTAAAATTTTTACTAGAAATTTAGGCTTGTTGAGAGTGTAATATATTTTTTATATACATAAACTAATTTGTTAATAAGAAAAAATCTTAAAAATTTGGCATTGAATATTCCCAACTTATTATCGATATCTCGTCTTTTCCTTGTATTTCCATTAATACTTTTTTTAGAAATTAACAGACCTTTTTATATCTTTATATTGATTATTATTGGAGGTTTAACTGATTATTTTGACGGGTTAATTGCAAGGAAATTTAATCTTAAAACCAGATTAGGAGCTATACTTGATCCCTTAAGCGATAAAGTATTCTATTTAATTCCTTTAACCTTCCTTTGTAAAAATAATTTGATACCTTTCTGGTCATTGTCATTAATTTTATTTAGAGAATTAATTATCTCTAGCCTGAGAAACTCTACAAAAGACGGTTTACCAGCATCTATGTTGGGTAAATTTAAAACATTTTTCTTTTTCATTTCAGTAATTACCTTCTTTACACCATTAAAAATAAGCTTATTGAATAATTTGGCTTTAATTTTTTATTGGTTAGGATTCATTCTGACTTTTGTGACTTTATTAGGCTATTTAAGAATTAAAAAGAATTTGATCTGAATTCTCATCAAACTCCTCACTCTTTTTATTATCAAAATCATTCACAAAACTATCCTTTAAACCATTAAGTAAATCAAAAGTTGGCGCCCACTCTAGATCACGTTTAATCTTTGAGATATCAGTCTGATAATGATTTAATCTAATTGGAAATCCCTTTCGAGATTTAGGATCTAATTTTTGATAATCAAATGTTCTTAAAGAAATCTCATTTTGGTTTAATCCAAGAACATTTGCACAGAAATAAATTAAACCCTTGATTGTTACTCCTTTTTCACCTGAACAGTTGTAAATATTATTTTTAGAATTTTCAAAATTTATGCACCTAATCATTACATCAGTTAGATCCGAAACATGGCCTAGCTGAGTAATTAAAGATCCATCACCAGGGATTGGTATAGATTTTTTAGTAAATAACCTTTCAAAAAACCAATTTTCAATTTTGTTGTAATTTCCTGGTCCATAAATATAAGTAGGTCTAAAACTTGTAAAAGGAATTTTTTGGTTTATCAGCCAATTTTCTGTCTCAAACTTTCCTTTGTGTCTACTATTTGGATCAATTGGATCCACTTCGGATAAAGGTAGTTCACAAGTATCTTTATAAACACCCGCAGAGCTGACATATATATATCTCTGGAAAGAGTTATCTAAATTTTCTATAAGAAGTTTGGTTTGTTCTAACTCTCGTCCAGAAATATCAAAAACAACATCATACTTTTCATTTCTTAGCTTGACGATATCTTCTGAATTATTTCTATCACCCTTAATTAAATTTGTTTTTTCAGGATTACTTTTATTACCTCTTGTGAAAATATCAATATCATAATTTTTACTTAATAACTTTCCAACCAAAGACTTGCCAACAAATCTAGTGCCACCCATTACAAGAATTTTCATATTCAAAAAATATTTAACTGAAGTAGTAATCTTAAATAGAATTACATATTGAATAGTACTACTAATAAGTAATTAATGAAAAGGATGATTCTATGAACCTAATACCAGCAATTGATTTAATGAATGGTAAGTGTGTAAGGCTTTATAAAGGAGACTTTAATAAAAGAAAAGACTTCACAAAAGAGCCTCATGAGCAAGCTAAATATTGGGAAAGCGAAGGAGCAAAATATATACATATAGTTGATTTGGACGCTGCAAAAACTGGATCCCCAACAAACGATAAATCAATTAAAAAGATTGCAAAAACAGTTAACATACCTATTCAAATAGGTGGGGGGATAAGGTCTCAAGAAAGGATAGAACAATTATTTTCTTATGGTGTTGAGAAAGTTATCATGGGAACCTCTGCAATAGAAAATAAAGAACTAGTTAGAGACTTATCAAATAAATTTCCTGGAAGGATAATTGTTGGGATAGATGCAAAAGATGGAAAAGTTAGTACAAGGGGTTGGCTTGAGCAATCTAATATTTTTGCCACAGATCTAGTAAAGGAGTTTTCTTCATTTAAAATTGCTAGTTTTATTGTTACAGATATAAATACAGATGGGACTTTAGAAGGGACAAATGAAGAATTCATAAAAAGCATACTTGAAATTACAGATATTCCAGTAATAGCCTCAGGAGGTGTTGGTTCAATTTCTGATTTATTATCGTTAGTAAAATTTGAAAACTCTGGACTCTTTGGAGTAATAGTAGGTAAAGCTCTATATGAAAATAAATTCACGATAAACGAAGCGAATAATGTATTGTCAGAAGAGAGATTAAATGACTTTGATTTAAACACAAATTACTACGCTTAAAAGAGTATAAAAATTGATTTAAGGCTGGTGTTTGCAGTAATTGTTAGTTAATTTTGTATAAGAGATAAGAAATCAAGTCTTGGAATTAATTTCAAAAAAATCGATATTGATTATTGCTCCAAGCTTAATAGCAGAATCTTTATCGCTTAAGTTAACATCACTAGACCAAAATTTAGAAATTAATTTCAATAATGGAACAGGTGATAAAACTCCAGATTTAGTTATATGGAATGTACTTAATTTCCAATCAGAAGATCTTATAAGGTTAGAATTATTAAAATTAAGAGAAAGATATGATGAGTCAAAGTTTCTTATAATTCTCTCTGGCGAACTTGTTTATGAAGCAAATACCCCTCCATCGTTAAATGCTGAAGGTTTTCTTTTAAATCCCAGTGCAGAAAAAGTTCTTGAATCTATTCATACAATTTTAAATGGAGGAAGGGTATTTGATATTGAAAATAATTCCAGAGTTCAATTAAACAAAAATAAGCCTCTCTCTTTTAGTCAAAAAATTCTAACTTCAGGTCTTAAACAAATCGATTCTGAAATTAATTATATATTTAAATATGTCAACTCTGATTCAACACCAGAATTTTATAAATTCATTTTAAAAGGAAGATTAAGAGAACTTATTACTGCAAAATCTTTTCTAATTTTCTTATGGGGTAATTCACTAGAACTTTATACAGAGGCAGTTTACACTGAAAATAAAATTAATCTTGAAAATAAGAACACTGTTTTCATTAAAGATAAAAACACCGCAGAAATATGGAATTTGATTTTAGATAGACTAAAAGAAAGGTATAGCTCCACTAACTTACAGGTTGAATTTAATAATTCATCAATAATTCTCTCTGGAATAAAGAAAGAATTCATTTCACGACTAATATGCAAAATGTTAGGTGAGTTAGATAATTTAGTAAAAAATATTAAGGAAAACTATAAGGAGAAAGATTTTAAAGATGATTTAAATTCTCTTATAAAAGAACTTAAAGTTAATACAATTTCAAATATCACAGACAGTTATCTTCGATTAAAAAAAGGAGGTGAATCTATTTCAATAAATGATTTTATATATAATGAGGTAAGTTGCGAAGAGATAGATAGAGAATCACATGAATCAATAATGTTTATTGAGCCAATTATTACAAATGAAGCTCTTGACTATGATGGGAAATTACTCCCTCTATATGAAACAGAATCGTTTTTGATCCTTGAAAATATAATTTCAAATTGGACAATAAGGAACTGTAATTTATTAGCTTCTGAAATCTTTAATATTTGTTCTTCTTGGCCTGAATTAAGGACTGTACTTATAAATCCCGAATTACAATCGACAAGAAATTTTGAAAGATTTAGAAATAATATTAATAACTACAATCGCTGGCATGACAATATTTATATGCCTATCTACCTGTATGAGAGTAAACGAGAATATATTGATATTATCGATAAAAAATTTACCCGATACTTTAAAAATGAAAATAGGGAAAAAGAATTAGAGAATCTAGAATGGCTACAAAAACAAGTTACATTGTTAGTTGAGATAAGAGATGCCATAGCACCACAATTAGAAGTTGCTGTAAAATATATTGGTAATCTCTTCGTAACTTTTCTTACAAAGGTCGTTGGCAAAGCTATCGGTTTAGTTGGGAAAGGAATCCTTCAAGGATTAGGAAGATCAAGTTCAAAGTAAGTTTTTAAACTTTAATGAAAATAATTCAATGGATCCTAATAGCATTAATTTTCTTAAGTCCATATAAAGCAAATGCCTCTAGAGATTCAGATAGTTACGATGGCAACATCTTTCCTATATACGCAGGTAATGGGGCTATAGTACCTCCCCAGACAACTCTTCAGGAATCATTAAAAAATAAAAGAGTCGCAGTTTTATTTTTTTATCTTGACGATAGCTCAGATAGTAAAGCTATGGCTCCGATAATATCTGGTTTAGATTTGATATGGAGAAATAATATAGATATCATTGCTCTAACTACTGATGAATTACAGAATAAAGAAAAGTCTGATCTTAGAAATGAACCTAATTATTATTGGAACGGATTAATTCCACAAACCATTATTTTAAATACTGATGGTGAAGTTAAATATGATAAAAATGGAACCCTTAATATCGATGAATTAAACAAAGTTATAGGAGAGCTTAAAGGAATTGATATAGAAGATACGACATTTTCTGTAGAAAGTTTTAATGAATATAACAGTATTATTTCTGAAAAAAAAGATAAAAACAAAAATTAATTAAAAAAATGATATTAATAAATATCCTCTTAGTTCCTTTAATTTTTTTAATTCTTTCAGATTTATATATTAAAAACTCCCCAAAATCAAAGTTAAATCTGGTACCTATAAATTACAAACTCAAAAAAAAGGATGGTTTAAACGAATTAATTATTGATTTAAAAATAACTAATAAAAGTAAAACCAAAGAGACTATGGTATCTAATATAAATTTTGAATTGGATTTTTTTAAAAGTAAAGGTAACGAATATTGCCAAAATTTCAATTATCGAGAAGATATTTATATATATGAAAATAATAAAATTAAGAATTTAAATAATTACTGGCCAACAACAATTATCAAGTCAAATTCAGAATTATTTGTAAGAATCATATATAAATTTAGCAATGACAATTTTAGAAAAAAAATAAAATATCTATGGTTAAAAGTATTTTGGGAGAACTATGGACATTTTGGTATTTCAATTAATAAGGATTGTTTGTTAATTAATTTAGATGGCCAAAAACAAAGGCCGAAAGAAGTTTTTGAAATTCCAATAAATAATAAATATAAAGCTTTTGCTATTAAAACTGATTTACTTGGTTGCTTTGATAACCCAGTAAATACTGTGATTGAATACTGCAAAGAAATTGTAGAGAAAAATGATATTTTAACAATTGGTGAGAGTCCGCTTGCGATTATGCAAAATAGATATATTTCCCCTCAAAATTTAGAATATAGTTTATTTTCGAAAGCTTTATGTTATTTTTTTCACCCTACAAGCAGTCTCGCAACAACTTGCGGCATGCAATTATTAATAAATAGAATCGGAGTCACAAGAATAACTTTTGCACTATTTGTTGGATTTCTCTTCAAATTAATTGGCATTAAAGGTATGTTTTATAGGTTAACTGGTTCAGAATCATCCCTCATTGATGATATAAGCGGTACAGTTACACCTTACGACAAGAGTATAGTTATGGGTCCTCTCAATGCAGATTTGTTTTGTAAGGAGGTCTCGCACTATCTAAATATAGATGTTGCTGTTGTCGATGTTAATGATCTTGGAGGTGTGAAAGTCTTAGCTAGTTCGAATAAAAAAGTAAATAAAATACTCAAAAGAAACTTAATATCTAATCCAGCTGGCAATGGAGATGAAAAAACCCCTATAGTATTAATAAGAGAAAAAAAGTAAATGAAAAAAGATACCTCTTATTCTTTTCAATCTAAAAAAGAAATGGAAGTAACTTTTGAAGAACTCCATATAAGGCATATTAATCTTTTAATAGATATTAAAAATAAGGAATTGAATAATTGGTTTTTAAAGATGGCAATTATAAATACCTTTGATGACTTAAAAATTTTTTTAAATAATCTTAAGAAAAATAAAAATAAATGCATAATTGCCATATATGGAAACGAAATTATTGGTTATTTGAATATTTTTCCTTTAAACAAAAAGGAGACATGCTTAAAAATATCTAAGCCCAAGTTGATTAACAACAAGTGTTCTTTAACAGATAAACAATTAACTGTAGGATTGATAAAAAAATCTATCTCAATAAAAGACATAAAAACTTCAAGTTGGATAATTAACGCTGATATAAATAATGTTGACCTCATATCAACCTCAAGAGAATTAGGCTTTCAACCGTTAGGAGAGATAATCTTTTGGGATGGTTCTGATCTAAATACATCTATAAATCAAAATACCAATGCCTATGCATTAATTAATGAATTCGAAAACATTAATAAACAAAATATATTAAAAATAGTTAATTTCATAAGATCAAATCAATCTCCCTTAATAAGAAATATTTTAGATTTTGATCAAGACGACATTCTTAAAAGAAATAACTCTAAGAGTGGTGCCTTAATATATGAAAATTCAGTTTTATGTACAATTTTAAAAGATATTAATTATCAAAATGAAGAAATTTATACTCTAACTATAAGTAGATATTGGGATAAGAGATTCAATTCTATTTTAAAAGAATTTATAAAAAGATTTTTTGATAAATCAACTGTTTCATATTTAAAAACCTATAAAGAAAATTCTCAATTAAATCTTTTTCTCGAAGAATGTAATCTCAAAGAAAAAAATCAAGAAATAATTCTTATCAGGAACACAATAGTTAAGAATGAAGCCAAACAAGTAAATATAATAAATCAATCTTTGGAATCAATCTTTGATAAATTAAGTCCGCAAGGTAATCCATATCCATCTCCTTTTCCATTAAAAACAAAGTGAAATTTTGCAAACCCAAACCCAAGTCAATTTTGAGTTTGGATATAGGTACCAAAAGAATAGGATTAGCTTATTGTGATCCCCTCTGCATAACATCAAATATACTTCCAGCAGTTAAACGGTTTGAAAATAATCAAGAGATTAAAATCATTACAAACTATATAAATGAATTTAATTTGACTGGGTTTATTGTGGGCATTCCACTAGATGAGGAAGGTCAAATGACCACTCAAGCTATTGACTGTAAAAATTATGGTCAATTACTTTCAAATGAATTAAAGCTTCCATTTTCTTACGTCAACGAACATAGTTCAACTTGGGAATCGTCAAATAGATTTGGAATAAAAAAAGATAAATCCGGATTGATTGATAGTTTTTCAGCAAAAATAATACTTGAACAATGGATCGAAGAGGGTCCTGAATTAGAAGAAATAGCTGGTAAACGTCAGATAAAATATTAGTATTAAATAGAATAGATAATTTTTAAATGAAAGAAGCCAATTCAAATGATAATTATGATGCACAGACTCTTTTATTAAATGACTCAAATGGAAACGAACTATTTTGTTATCTTGAACAATTAGTAAGTGTTGCAGGCCAAGAATATGCTTTGTTAACGCCAGTTGATACTCCAGTAAGTCTTTTTAAGATAAATGAAAAAGATGAACCTGAACTAATTGAGAAAATAGATAAAAATGAACAAATACTAAAAAATGCTGAAGCAGTTCTTCAAGAACATGATTTAAGACTTATCAGATCAGCAGTTACATTAACAGTATCAGGAGAACTTGAAGAACCAATTTACGATGAATTAGAAGAAGATTACGTCGATGATGATAGTGAGAGTTATGAATTGCTCGTTAACTTTAATCTTTTTGACCAAGAATATGGCTTATATATTCCACTAGATCCTTTTTTTATTGTGGGCAAATTAAAAGACAAAGGTGTCTTATTAGTTGAAGATGATGAGTTCGATAAAATTCAACCTTTGATTGAAACTGAGCTTGAAAAAAGTAGTTCTTAAAATAAATGAGATCTATCCTAAAAGTCAATTGGGATTCAAACTTACCAATATATAATATTTCTCAATCTAAGTTGCAAAAAAAAGGAATTAATACTTTATTGATAGACGTGGATGGGACTCTAGTAAATAGAAAATCAAATATGATCCCAAAAGCTGTAAAAAATTGGATCATAGAATCTAAAAAACTTTTCTCCTTATATCTAATAAGTAATAATCCATCAAAAAAAAGAATCGCAAAAATAGCTAAAGAATTAAATTTAAGGTATAAATACAATGCATCAAAACCAAGAAAAAAAGTAACTTTGTCTGCTATCAATGAAATTGGCAGAGAGCCAAAAAATATAGCCATTATTGGCGACAGAATTTTTACAGATATTATTGTTGGCAATAGATGTGATATAAAAACAATATTAGTTAAGCGATTAAATAGAGATGGCTTGCCTATTAGATTTAATTTAACTTTGACAATAGAAAAATTAATTTCTCATTTTATAAAATGAAAACTTGGGTTATAAAAATTGGTACTAGTATTCTAAGAGGAACAGAGGAAACATCTACAGAAGAAGTTATTGAAACCCTTTCTAGATCCTTAACAAGTTTTCTTTCAAAAGGAAACAAACTAATTTTAGTAACTAGTGGAGCCGTTGGATTAGGTTGCCAAAAATTAAATATTAAAACGAGACCAAATGATTTAAGTACACTTCAAGCTACTGCTGCAGTAGGTCAAGTTAATTTAATGTCCTTATACGATAAAGTATTTAATAAATTAGGTCATAATATTGCTCAAATTTTAATAACTAAAGCTGATTTCAATTCACGAGAATCCTTTAATAACGCTTCTAAAACTTTAAAAAAATTAATCGATTTGAATGTTATTCCAATAGTTAATGAAAATGATACCGTAGCAAATGAAGAGCTGAAATATGGAGATAATGATACCCTCTCTGCTTTAGTTGCCTTAGCTATTAATGCTAACAAGCTTATTTTATTAACCGATATTGAAAATCTATACTCAAAAGATCCACGTAATAATAAAGATGCGCAACCTATTAAAGAAGTTCATAATAATGAATTAAAAGAAATTAAAGATAAAAATATTCAAAACGCTAATAATGAATGGGGAACAGGAGGAATTTCTACAAAATTAATTTCTGCAGAAATAGCTACTAAAGGAGGAGTTGAAGTCCAACTAGTTGATGGAACTAATAAAAAAAACTTAATTGAAATTTTTAATGATAATAAAATTGGAACTTTATTTTATCCAGTAGAAAAACCTATAGGGAACAAAAAAAGTTGGCTTTCACATGCAATTCAAACAGTAGGAAAAATTACTTTAGATGATGGTGCTTCATTTGCAATTAAAAAAAAAGGTGCCTCACTTTTAGCGGTTGGAGTTAAGAATGTAGAAGGAAATTTTACGGTTAATCAGGCAGTTAAAATCGTAAATACAAATGATAAAGAAGTTGCAAAAGGTTTAGTATCAATAAGTAGCGACAAATTAAGAAGTATCTTAAATAATAAAGAAAATAACAACTCCTCGATAATTGTCGTACACAGAGATGTTCTTGCTCTCTCTTAGAAAAAATTAAAACTGAAAAATGCTTTTAAGTGATTTAGTTGATCTAATAAAAAAAGGAAATTCAAATTTTATTAGTGCCAATATTTTTGAAGATTTAAATATAAATGATGCTGCCTCATTAGATGCTGCAGTTAAACATCAAATATCTTTTTTAGAAGAAAATAATATCCTTAAAGAAAAATTAGATCAAACTAAAGCATCAGCAATAATAACTACTAACAACGATGAAATCGTTAGTGCCCTAAAGAAACTCAATATATCAACCATAATCGTTAAAAATCCAAGAATTGCATTTGCAGAAGTATTGGATTGTTTATATAAAACTATCAATTTCAAACCAGGAATTCACGCTTCAGCGGTTATAGATAAAACAGCAATAATTGGAGCAGATTGCCATATTGGACCTAATGTCTATATTGGAGAAAATACTTTAATAGGTGACAATAATCATATTCTTCCTGGATCATCAATTTTAGGCAATGTTCGAATAGGAAATAATAATATAATTCATTCAAATTGTGTTATTTACGAAAATACCACTCTAAAAGATAATTGTGTAATTAATTCAAATTCTGTTATTGGATCAGAGGGATTTGGTTTTATTCCTAAAAATGGCAAATGGGTAAAGATGCCTCAAAAAGGTGGTGTAAAAATAATGAGTTTTGTAGAAATTGGAACGAATTGTTGTATTGATAGACCTGCAGTTGGATTTACTTTTATTGATGAGGGAACAAAGTTGGATAATTTAATACAAATAGGTCATGGAGTTAAAATTGGAAAGAATTGTGCATTTGCAGCTCAAGTTGGTATTGCTGGAGGAGCAAATATTGGAGATGGTGTTATTTTGGCAGGGCAAGTAGGAGTAAATAATAGAGTAAAAGTTGGTAATAATGTCATAGCAAGTTCAAAATGCGGAATTCATTGTGACATAGAAGATGGCAAGGTAATTAGTGGTTTCCCCGCAATAGAAAATAAATCATGGCTAAGGAGTTCAAGTATTTTTAAAAAATTACCAGAATTGGCCAAAAAACTTAGACAATTAGACAAGCAATAATTTATTGTTCTATAAAACAAAAAAATTAAATGAAGAAATATAAGATTGTTTTATTATCAGGAGACGGAATTGGACCAGAGATTTCAGAAGTTTCAAAAAAAGTTTTAAAAAAGCTTTCAAAAAATCATAATTTCGATATTGACATTATTGAAAAATTATTTGGAGGGATAGCTTATGAAAAGTATGGGACTCCTGCTCCTGATGAGACACTGGATCAATGCAAAAAAAGTGATGCTGTACTTTTAGCATGTGTTGGAGATATTAAATATGACTCTCTTGCAAGAGAATTAAGGCCAGAAAGTGGGTTACTAAAGTTAAGATCTGCCCTAAACCTTTTCGCAAATATCAGGCCTGTCAAAATAAGAAAATCTCTTTTAAATGCAAGTACATTAAAAAAAGAAATCGTTGAGAATGTAGATCTTATTGTTGTAAGAGAATTAATTGGGGGTATTTATTTTGGAAAACCAAGAGGGCATATAACAAATACAAGAATCCCAAAAGCTTTCAATACAATGGTTTATGATTCGGCCGAAATAGAGAGAATAACGGAAATAGCAATAAAAATTGCTAACCAAAGAAATAAAAAAATATGTTCTGTTGATAAATCAAACGTTCTTGAGGTTAGTCAATTGTGGAGAGATACAGTTCTAAAAATCACCTCAAAAGATAAAAATATATCTCAAAGCAATATGTACGTTGACAATGCAGCAATGCAATTAGTTAGAGATCCTGGTCAATTTGATGTGATTTTAACTAGTAATTTATTTGGTGATATTTTAAGCGATTTAGCTGCAATGTTAACTGGTTCTATTGGTATGCTTCCATCTGCTTCTCTAAACAATAATGGTCCAGGAGTTTTTGAACCGGTTCATGGTTCGGCTCCTGATATAGCTGGTAAAAACATAGCGAATCCTATAGCAATGCTTTTATCTGCTTCCATGATGTTAAAAATTGGATTAAATGAAGAAGAAGCTGCAGAAAATTTAGAAACTGCCATTGATAAAGTTTTATCAAAAGGATTTAGAACAGCAGATTTAGCCGATGGGTCTTCAGAAGTTTTATCTTGCAGTGAAATCGGAGATAAAATAATGGATGAAATTTAAAAAAAAATTAATAAATAAAAAAATATTTTTAAGTAAAACATAAACTTGGCATATGACCTGTCAGAATCATGAGATATTGTTTTTAAAAAATGTCAAAACGTCATCCAGTAGTCGCTGTAACAGGATCTTCAGGAGCAGGAACAAGTACAGTAAAAAGAGCCTTTGAGCATATTTTCGCTAGAGAAGATATTGTTCCCGCAGTTGTAGAAGGTGATAGTTACCACAGATTTGAAAGAATGCCTATGAAAAAAGCTATGGCAGACGCTCTTTCAAAAGGTGAAAATTTCTCTCATTTTGGTCCAGAGGCAAATCTTTTTGACAAGCTAGAAGAACTTTTTAAAATCTATGGTGAAACTGGAGGAGGAAAGAAAAGATATTATCTACATAGTCTTGAAGAAGCAGAAGAACATAATACAAGACTTGGTACATCCTTAGAACCTGGGCAATTTACTCCATGGGAAGATATTCCTGAGGGAACAGACGTACTTTTTTATGAAGGTTTGCATGGTGGGGTAGAAGGTGATGGATACAATGTGTCATCTTATGCTGATTTACTTGTTGGTGTTGTTCCGATAACAAATTTAGAGTGGATTCAAAAAATCCATAGAGATAACGCAGAAAGAGGTTACTCAGCGGAAACCATTGTGGACACTATATTGAGAAGAATGCCTGATTATATAAATCACATTTGCCCACAATTCAGCAAAACCGATATTAATTTCCAAAGAATTCCCACAATTGACACTTCTAATCCTTTCATATGCAGGAATATCCCAACTCCTGATGAGAGCTTTGTGATCATACATTTCAGAAAAGGGGCTAGAGAGAAATGGGGGATTGATTTTCAATACTTGCTTGGAATGATTAACGATTCATTTATGTCAAGTCCAACAAGTATCGTTGTAAATGGAGGAAAAATGGGTTTTGCAATGGAATTAATTCTCACTCCAATAATTCATAAAATGATTGAGGAAAAAAATAAATAATAATTAATTTTCGATTATCAACTCAAATCATTATATTTTTTTTATTTTAAAGAATTTTTAATCTAGAGGATCTCAAATTTTTATATATCTTTCTTGATAAAAGTACCTTATTTAGATTTAAATAGAAAAAACAGGAAATGTTGTGTCATTAATCGACTGGTTTGCCGCGAGGCGTAAAGATCAATTTGTTGGAAAAGTTTCGCAAGATACTGATGAGGGAGATGGTTTGTGGGTTAAATGTTCAGAATGTTCGCAAGTAGCCTATAGAAAAGACCTAATTTCAAATTTCAATGTTTGTAGTAATTGTGGACACCACAATAGGATTAATAGCGATGAAAGGATAAATATAATTGCTGACAAAAATTCATTCGAAGAGTTTGATAGTTCACTAAGTCCTACAGATCCTTTAGGTTTTAAAGATAGAAGGTCATATGCTGATCGAATTAAGGAAAGTCAAGCAGGCACAGGTTTAAGAGATGGAGTCGTAACAGGTATCTGTTCTGTAAATTCAATGCCTTTAGCATTAGCTGTTATGGATTTTAGATTTATGGGAGGATCCATGGGTTCAGTAGTTGGTGAAAAAATTACAAGGATAATTGAGAGAGCAACTTTAGAAAATTTTCCAATTCTTATTGTTTGCGCATCAGGAGGAGCAAGGATGCAAGAAGGCATGTTAAGTCTCATGCAAATGGCAAAAATATCTGGAGCACTAAAAAAACATAAAGAGAAAAATCTTCTTTATATGCCCTTATTAACTCATCCAACTACTGGGGGGGTAACGGCAAGCTTTGCAATGTTAGGTGATTTAATTTTGGCGGAACCTAAAGCTCTTATTGGATTTGCTGGAAGAAGGGTTATAGAACAAACATTAAGAGAAAAATTACCCGATAATTTTCAAACAGCTGAATATCTTCTTGAGCATGGTTTTGTTGATGTAATAGTTAAAAGGAAAGATCTCAAGGATACTCTGACTAAAATTTTAAAAATTCATGGTGTAAAAGAACTTGCAAAAGCAAATATATAAAATGAGAATTATTTCAAATTTCTTTTATTTTTCTTTAAGCCTTTTATTTTTTATTTTAAATTTTGCGCCATATTCTTATGGTATAGGAAATGTTGACTGGGTACTATTAAAAGAGAATAATGAAGGTAAAGAATGGCTTGATAAAGGCAGTATTAAGCCGCTTCCAAATGGTGAAATAAGTGTCTTAACAAAGTTCTTCCAAAATCCAACTAATTCTGATGATGATGGAGAGTTATCACTTTATGTAATGAGAATTAATTGCGATGAGAAAAAGTTTAAAGATACTTCCATAAATGGAATACCTCAATTCAATTCAAAATGGCAAACTTCCAATAATGATGAACTAATAGATGAAGTTATTGAAAATAGCTGTTCAGAGTTTATAAATAGATAAAAATGAATTCTAAAAATAAAAAATTAAAAATAGCAATCGCTGGACTAGGGTTTGGTAAAAAAGTACACTTAGAAGCGTTAAAAGAGTCGAATTATTTAACACCTGTTGCTATTTATCATTACGACAAAAAGCAAAAATCAATTCTAGAAAAAGAAACTGGATTAGAGTTTTTTCATGATTGGGAAGACTTAGTTAAATCTCAAGAAATTGATGGGATTATTATTGCTACTCCTCCTGAATCAAGATTTAAATTAGCAAAACAAGCTCTTGAGAATAATAAAAATTTGCTATTAGAAAAACCTGTTTCAATATCGTCCTCTGAAATAGAAGAGCTTCAGAGGATATCTTTAATTAATAACTTAAGCGTATGTGTTGATTTCGAATATAGAGCAGTACCCCTTTTTCTACAAACAAAAAAACTTATTGATGAAAATATTTTAGGAGAAATATATTTAGTCAAATTAGATTGGTTAATGGGTAGCAGATCTGACCCTAAAAGAGCTTGGAATTGGTATTCTTTGGAAGAAAAAGGTGGAGGAGTTATTGGCGCCCTAGGTACTCATGCATTCGACATGTTGAATTGGTTTTTTGGCGAATCAATAAATGTATCTGGCAAGTTAGCAACATCAATCAAAAAAAGACCTTTAGCTAATTCATCTGTTTTTAATGATGTTACTAGCGAGGATGTTTGTCTGGCTAATATAGAAATATCAAACTATAGCTCCAATCTTATTCCATGTCAGGTATCTCTATCATCTATTTCTAAAAATGGTAGAGGTTTTAGTTTAGAAATATATGGAAGCGAAGGTTCACTTATTCTTAAAAGCGAGAATCAAAAAGATTATGTCCATGGTTTTAATTTGAAATATGCAAACAATGAAAATAAAATACAAAATCTAACTGCAGATTCAAGATTTAATTTTGAAAAAACATGGACTGATGGAAGAATAGCTCCAGTTTTAAGAATTCAAAATTTATGGGCTGAGAGTATTTTTAATCAAACACCTATCATTCCAGGATTATGTGAGGGACTTGCGAGTCATAAAGTTTGCGAAGCCATAAGAGAATCTTCGAAAAGCGGATTAAGAATCAAAATTTAAAGCTATACATTTATAAGTAGCAATTATCACCCGATAAAGTATTGGATTGATTTTATTTTTTTTTCATATTCTGGAAAAATCAATTGAACTGAATTATTAAAGAATGGCTTTAAATTATTACAAAAATGAGCTTAAAGAGAATGCTCAATTACTTGCTTCTAAAGGGAAAGGGATATTAGCGGTAGATGAATCCACTAAAACAGTAGGTAAAAGACTCGCTGGAATTGGCGTTGAGAATACTGAGGACAATAGGAAGGCATATAGAGGAATGCTTTTTACTACAAAAGGTCTTGGGAAGTATATAAGTGGTGCAATCCTCTTCGAAGAAACTCTTTATCAGAATCACCAAGATGGTGAGTCAATGGTTAAGAAACTAAATGATTTAGGTATTATTCCAGGTATAAAGGTCGATAAAGGTCTAAATCTACTTCCTGGAGGAGGAGATGTAGAAACTTTTTGCTCTGGTCTAGATGGGTTAGTTGAAAGAGCAGCAAAATATTATGAACAAGGTGCAAGATTTGCAAAGTGGAGAGCAGTTCTGCAAATTACAAATGATGGTTGTCCTTCAAAACTATCAATTCAAGAGAATGCCTGGGGATTAGCAAGGTATGCAAGATCCGTTCAAGAATCTGGTTTGGTACCAATTATTGAACCTGAAATCTTAATGGACGGCGACCATACTATTGAAAAAACAGCTGAAGTCCAAGAAGAGGTAATAAAGCAGGTTTATATTGCCTGTCAAGCAAATGGAGTTTTTCTAGAAGGAACTCTATTAAAACCATCTATGACTGTTAATGGAGCAGATTGTCCAACAAAGGCTGATCCTATGAAAGTTGCTGAAATGACAATAAGAACTATGGAAAGGTGTGTTCCTGCATCTGTTCCTGGAATAGTTTTCTTATCAGGAGGATTAAGCGAAGAAGCTGCTTCTGTCTATTTAAATAATATGAACACTCTTTACAGGAAAGCTTTATGGAATGTTTCATTCTCATATGGAAGAGCATTACAGCACTCATGCTTAAAGGCCTGGAAAGGAAGCGACGTTGAAGGGGGGCAAAAAGCATTATTAGCAAGAGCCCAGGCAAACTCTGAAGCTTCAAAAGGTGCCTATGTAGCAGGATCTCAACCTTCATCTGATGAGCAATTGTTTGTGGCAGGCTACACTTACTAACTAAAAAATCCTAAAAATATACTCTGGGTCATAAAATTAGTTTCTTTAATTTAGTGTTTTGTATATCTAATGACGTGACATTTGATACCTCTTTATACTAAACTCTCGGAAACATATGCTTTATATAGCATTTAACTTATTTTAATTATGGCCCTCGTTCCACTAAGACTACTTTTAGATCACGCTGCTGAGAATGGTTACGGTATTCCAGCTTTCAATGTTAATAACCTTGAGCAAGTTCAAGCAATTATGGAAGCAGCATATGAAACTGATAGTCCTGTAATCCTCCAAGCTTCAAGAGGGGCAAGAAATTATGCAGGAGAAATTTTCCTACGTCATCTAATCCTTGCTGCTACAGAAACATATCCTAATATTCCAGTGGTAATGCACCAAGACCATGGTAATGAGCCATCAACATGTTATTCAGCAGCAATAAATGGTTTCACATCAGTAATGATGGATGGTTCTCTAGAGGCAGATGCAAAGACACCCGCTAGTTACGAATATAATGTTGCAGTTACTAAAAAAGTAGTAGATTTTGCTCATTCAGTTGGAGTTAGTGTTGAAGGAGAATTAGGTTGCTTAGGTTCATTAGAAACAGGAAAAGGTGAGGCAGAAGATGGTCATGGATTTGAAGGTGAACTTTCTACAGATATGCTTTTGACTGATCCTGAAGAAGCGGCAGATTTTGTTGCTAAAACAAAAGTTGATGCATTAGCAATTGCTATAGGTACAAGCCATGGTGCATACAAATTCACAAGGAAGCCAACTGGAGAAGTTCTTGCAATTAGCAGAATTGCTGAAATCCATAAAGCACTGCCAAATACACATCTTGTAATGCATGGATCTAGTTCAGTGCCTCAGGAATGGTTGGACATCATTAACAAATATGGTGGTGAGATTCCTCAAACATATGGTGTTCCTGTTGAAGAGATTCAAGAAGGAATAAGAAATGGAGTTAGGAAAGTCAACATTGATACCGATAACAGACTTGCTTTCACTGCTGCGGTTAGAGAGGCAGCATTCGCTGACAAGGCAAACTTTGACCCAAGACATTTCAACAAACCTGCTAGAAAATACATGAAGCAAGTTTGTCTTGACAGATACAAGCAATTCTGGTGCGAAGGTCAAGCAAGTAAAATCAAACAAAACAGTACTAATTATTTTGCTGATCTTTACGCTAAAGGTGATTTAGATCCCAAAGTAAAAGCTACTGTTTAATTAATAACGGAATCAAATAAAAAAAAGACCTCCAAAATTGGGGGTCTTTTTTTTATTTCAATATTAATGATTTTAATGTATGGAGACCATCAGTCCCACCAATTGTCTCGTCACATGCACGCTCTGGATGAGGCATTAAACCTAGAACATTTCCCTTTTCATTAGTTATCCCTGCGATATCAAATGATGATCCATTAGGATTATTTTTATATCTCAAAGCGATCAATTCATTATCTACAAGTTTTTTTAAAGTATCAGAATCACAATGATATCTTCCTTGCCCATGCGCTATTGGCAACTTAATAGTTTGTTTTTCATCTCCATTATTAAACCAACCTCCTTTTGAAGAAACAATATCCAGTTCAACGTCATCACAGATAAAATTTAGATTTTTATTTGCAACAAGAGCACCAGGCAAAAACCCTGATTCTGTCAAAATTTGAAACCCATTACAGATTCCTAAAACTCTTTTCCCGCTTTTAACAAACCCATCCAAGGCATTTATTAATGGAGAGAATCTCGCAATTGCTCCGCATCTTAAATAATCACCATAGCTAAATCCTCCAGGTAAAACTATTGCATCTACATCACTTAAATCTGAAGACTCATGCCACAAGTATTTTGTTCTTATGTCTAGACAACCTTCCAATGCCCATGAAACATCACGATCACAATTAGAACCAGGGAAGACAACAACTCCTATAGTAAAATTATCCATCTTATAATTTTTCTAGTGAATATTCGTAATCTTCAATAACAGTATTTGCGAATAACCTATCACACAATAAATCAATTTTTTCTCTTACTTCGTTTTCACCATTACCTTCTATTTTCACCTCAATCATTTTTCCTATACGTAATGATTTTATTCCCTCGGCTCCAAGTTTTATAGAGGCAGATTTAGTAGCTTCCCCTGCTGGATCTAAAACTGAGGGTCTTAGTCTTACAAAAACTTTTACAGCAAATTGGTCCAATTAAAAATTAATTTCTAATAGAAGATTAGTTTAAATTTTAATAAAAGGTACTATTGATTAATAAACAAATATTTTTTTAACTTAAGGTTTTCTGAGTAATTAAATGTTTATGTAGCCTCTCCCAAAACAAACTAAGCAAGTTCTTCTTGAATTCTCATGTGTTTTAAAATTTCCTGCCCCTCCACATTTTGAACATTTTATTTTATCAATTGAAGTAACATCGTCAGAGATTATTTGTTTTAAAGCAATTTTTGGATTTTCCATCTTGGACTATCTACTGTAGTAAGTATCCCGACTGCTAACTATATAGTCAAATTGATATTTTTGGGTCACTTAAAATCTTAAATTTCTCTTTAATTTTTCTATTGAAAGTTTTTATAGATTTTTCATCAAAGGAAATTATTACTAATTCAAGCCCAGCATTATCATTTGGTCTCCAACAATTGTTTGGAGCTTCTTCAAACCAAGTATTAATTTTCTTTCCAACAATTTGTATTTGTAAAGGCAATGATTTGTTTGGGATCCAAATACGTCCTTTAATTCGAAGAATATTTAATTCATCCAAGATTTTTGACATCTCCTTTTCAAAGTCATCTTTTTCAAGGAAATAACTTAATTTAAAAGAATCTGATACAAGCTCAACATGATTATGGTCATGTTCTTCCGTTAAAAATTCTTTATAAGTCTCTTTTTTAAAATTAAAATCAAATAGATAATTTAAATCAATTTTGCCATTCTTTGATTTAAGGACTGGTGTAGATGAGTTTAGACTTCCTTGAATTTTATTTTTTACAACGTCAAACTGATCATCATTTAAGATATCTGATCTAGAGACTAAAACGATATCAGAAACTTCTAATTGCTCCTCAAAAAGTTCATCAATAGTGGCGTTGTGATCAATTTTATATGATTCATTATATTGTTTTGTTATTTTATTTAAATCATTAATTGGTGAACCATTAAGCATTGATTCTCCATTAACGATCCCAACAACAACATCAAGATAGATGGAGGACCTAATCTCAGGCCAGTTAAGTGCTTGAATTAAGGGAATTGGTAGTGCCAAGCCACTTGTTTCGATAATTATTGATTCGATAGAAGGATTAAATTCTAGGAGAGCTTTTATTGATGGAAGAAAATCATCTTGAACAGTACAACATAAACATCCATTATTTAATTCGATTAAGCATTCTTCTTCAGTTTCATCGCATCTATCGCAACTTTTAATTAAATCACCGTCAATTCCAACATCACCAAATTCATTGATTATTAAACCGAATTTTTTATTACTCTCCTTTAACAAATATCTAAGAAATGTTGTTTTACCTGAACCAAGAAAACCGGAAACAATTATTACTGGTATTTTTTTTTTCATTCTTAATGATTAACAACCCAGACTGTATTCTGTACTCTCTCCTGTGGAACTATTTGTGCCATTAGCAATCGCACATAATTGTTTTTGTTGTGTTCGACTAAGAACAGCGTCAGTAAAATCTGCACCATCTATTTTTGCTCCCTCAAAATTACTCTCCATTAACAAAGCATTTGTAAAATTAACATCCGAAAGATCTGCATCTGTAAAGTCTGTTGCATAAGCTAATGCATCTCTTAAATTGGCTCCATTAAACTTTGAGTTTTGCAATTTACTATTATTGAAAACCGCGCCTTCTAAATTACTTTCACTGAAATTAAACCCATTCAAATCAAACTTAACGTATTCGTTACCACTTAAATCTTGACCATGCATATCTGGCTCTAAATTAAGGTCTTGTTGGTTTCTAATCTCAGGAGGTCTTTTAGCCCATGCAGAATTTACAGAATTAAAAAATATAATTCCAACAAGCAATAATGCAATTAATGAATTTTTTAGTGAAGGGAAAACAATTGATTTAATCATAATAAAACTGTATTTTAGAACTTAAGTATTTAAAGTTTGTAAGAGTATCTTAAAGGAAAATATATGGCAATGTCACTAAAGGTTATTGTTCCTCCTCATCCATTAATAAAACATTGGCTTTCAATATTGCGAGAAAAAAATACTCCAAATATTTTGTACTCAACAGGATATGAACAATTAGGAAAATGGCTTACATATGAAGCATTACGTAATTGGCTGCCATATAAAAAAGAAATAGTAAATACTGACAATGGGGACGCAGATGGATTCTTTATTAATAATGATTATCCAATAAAAGTGCTCGCAATGTTGCCCGAAGGGTTATCCCTTTGGTTTGGATCTAAAGAGGTAATTCCTAATGCAACTCTTTCATTAGGAAAACTGCCTAAAAATATTGAATCAAATGAAGGAGTTATTTTTTATGCGGAACAAATAACTACAAAATCGGCAACATTAGAAACTTTAATTAAATTAAACGAATTAGGAGTTGATTCCAATAGGATTTTGTTAATAACTGCTATTTGCTCAAATAAAGGGTTAAATAAAATTGCGAAATTATTCCCTAACCAGGTAATTTACACCTCTTGCATAGATGAGGAAGACGAAAACGCAAAATCATTATTACCGGGTATTGGAGATCCTTTATTGCGTTTGAGTACTATATTTCAAGATAAGAACTAATATAGAATATAGGAGCAAATATTTTAACAATGTCTGAATACAGAGATTCGTCTTCAAATAATCTTTTATCATTAATAAGCGGTGCTTTTATTGGAGCAGCAGGTTTAGCTTGGTGGTTAATATCCGAAGCAGACAAAAGAAAGGAGGAAAAAAAACAAAAAGCAATGATGTATTCCTCCAGGATTCAAGACGGCTCTGAAGCGATTGATTCAAATGAAAATATAAATGAAGTTGAAGGAGAGAATCTAGAGAAGAAAGTTGAGCAACTTAATTCTGCAATTGCTGATGTGAGGAAGCAACTTGAAGAGTTGGGCCAATAGAATAAAAAAGGTTCTTAAATAAGTATGAATAAACTCAGATCATCTGCAATAACCCAAGGTGTGCAAAGATCCCCTAACAGATCGATGTTAAGAGCTGTTGGATTTAATGATGAAGATTTTAATAAACCTATTATTGGAGTTGCAAATGGATACAGCACCATAACACCATGCAATATGGGTTTAAATAAGTTAGCTCTAAAAGCTGAAGAGTCAATAAAAAGATCAGGTGGGATGCCTCAGATGTTTGGGACTATAACAGTAAGTGATGGCATTTCTATGGGAACAGAGGGCATGAAATATTCCCTAGTTTCAAGAGAAGTTATTGCTGATTCAATTGAAACAGCATGCAATGCTCAGAGTATGGATGGAGTACTTGCTATAGGTGGATGTGACAAAAACATGCCGGGTGCCATGATTGCAATTGCAAGAATGAATATTCCCTCAATTTTCATTTATGGAGGGACAATAAAGCCTGGGAAATTGCATGGAGAAGATCTTACTGTTGTTAGTGCATTTGAAGCTGTTGGACAATTAACATCAGGCAAAATTAATGAAGAAAGGTTAATCCAAGTTGAGAAAAATTGTATTCCTGGTGCTGGTAGTTGTGGAGGGATGTTTACAGCTAATACAATGTCTGCGGTTATTGAAGTATTAGGCTTAAGTCTTCCTCACAGTTCCACTATGGCGGCTGAAGATCTTGAAAAAGAAATAAGTGCAGATAAAAGTGCTGAAATATTAGTCTCTGCAATAGAAAAAGATATAAGACCTCTAGACCTAATGACTAAGAAAGCATTTGAAAATGCAATATCTGTAATTATGGCAATTGGCGGATCAACAAATGCGGTATTGCACATCTTAGCTATTGCGAATACTGCAGGAATAGATATCAATATTAATGATTTTGAGAGAATCAGACAAAAAGTACCCGTTATTTGTGACCTTAAACCGAGTGGTAAATATGTGACGGTAGATCTTCATAAGGCAGGTGGGATTCCACAAGTAATGAAAATACTTTTGAATGCAGGATTAATTCATGGCGATTGCAAAAACATTGAAGGAAAAACTATCTCAGAATACTTACAGAATATTCCAGATAAGCCTCCAACAAATCAAAATGTCATAAGAGATTTAGATGAACCTCTTTATAAAAAAGGACATTTAGCGATATTAAAAGGTAACTTAGCGAGCGAAGGTTCTGTAGCCAAAATTAGCGGAGTAAAAAACCCTGTATTAACAGGTCCAGCAAAGATTTTTGAAAGTGAAGAGGATTGTTTAAAATCGATTTTAAATAACGATATCAAAGCTGGTGATGTTGTTGTTATTAGAAACGAAGGCCCTGTAGGAGGTCCAGGCATGAGAGAAATGTTAGCTCCAACATCTGCAATTGTTGGTCAAGGACTAGGAGAGAAGGTAGCTTTAATTACCGATGGCAGATTTAGCGGTGGTACTTATGGTCTTGTTGTGGGTCACATAGCTCCGGAGGCTGCTGTTGGAGGAAATATTGCTCTAATAAAACAAGGTGATTTAATTACAGTAGATGCTGTTAAACAACTAATTGAAGTTAATTTATCAGACGAAGAATTAGAAAAAAGAAAAAAGGCTTGGGTAAAACCTATACAAAAATACAAAAGGGGAATTCTTTCAAAATATTCGAGAATCGTAAGCACATCAAGTTTAGGGGCTGTTACTGATTTATAAATCAGCTCAAAGTTTATTTTCTTAATCAATAAAACTTTTTATCCTATTTGCTAAATTTTCCAATCTAGAGCTGTATTTTGGTGAGTTGCACTTTTTCCCATTATTGCTATCAATCCATAATATTTTAACTCCACACCATAATATTGGTTCATCAGGGAAATTAAGCTTAGAGATTACTAAAACCAACTCTTTATTTGATTTAAAAAGTTCTAATTCAAGATCATAAATTTCTAATCTTTTACCTTCTTTATCTCGACATAAGATATTAACTGTTAAATCAATATCTTCTTCTTCGAATTCGTATTCACCATTTATTTTTACTACAGAATGAACAAAAGGTTTATTTGTTAAATCTGCTGACTTAGCGATTAAGCTCTCTATATTTTTAGGTGAATTTTCAAATAACACTTATTGATTTAATTAAAACTTTTATTGAACCCTGTTTAAATTCATTATTAAGTAATCCATCATCTCCAAACTTAGAGTGTAGTAGTTGCAATCTTTTAATTTTAGATGGCTTAAATTTAAAAGGAAAACGTACTTTATTAGCTCTTACTGAAGGTTTTAGCTCACTAAAAGGAATTTGAACATTTGTTGTTCCAAATTTTTTTGTTGGAAATGATTTAATCCACCTGAGACCACCTGGAATAAATTCGGTTAGTCCTAGTAAAGCATCTTCACAAGCGACAGCAAATTTGAAAGTTCTTCCTTGTCCATCAATATTTAATTCAAAGGATGAATATTCAGATACATTTAAAGAAGGTTTATATATAGATGATCTACAACTAACAAATCCTCCTGCTTTCTCGACAATATTACCCTTTAATATCAAACCAGAATTTGAAATTTCACAAAAAGCTGAACTTGATCCGCCCATAACAGTATCATTTAATGTTTTCCAACCATCGAAATCCCTTTTCTGGAATAAATATTTTTTATTACTCATTTAATAATTCTAATTATTATTAGACTTTAACTAAATTTCTAATTCTTTTGCTGATTCTTGATCACAAAATATTGAAATTTGATTAATAGATTTTATTAATTTTGAGGGTGTTCTATCAAGAGACTCTTTTTCATCTAATAACCTCTCAAGAGCAATTCTTTTATTGGCTCCACTAACCAAAAATAATATCTTTGATGAAGCTGAAAGGACCTTTGGAGTTAATGAAATTCTTTTTAATCCATTACCTTCATTAAAAATCACAAAATCATCTACATTATTATTTTTTTGATAAGGGAATAATGAAGCTGTATGACCATCGTCTCCAAGACCTAATAAAGTCAAATCAAAGGAGGGAGGGTTTGATCCACATTTTTCAAATAATTTTGAAATAAATTTATTTTTTATAGCTTCATCATCAGCCTTTAAATCATTGAAAATTTCATAAAAAAAGGCTTTAGATCCAAAATTAGTTAACAATGAATTTTTCAACATTAACGAGTTACTTAATTCTGAATTTGGATCAACACATCTTTCATCTCCTAAAAAGACATCAACCATATCCCATCTAAGATCACTATTAGATAAGATTTGATACACAGATTTAGGCGTTGAGCCTCCACTTACACAAAATTTAAATCTGTCTTTCTTTTTTAAAGTATGAATAATGTGACTTTCAATAAACTTAAAAACCGCTATTGATAGTTCTAACTTGTCTTTGTATATATTTATGGTGTATCCATTTTTGACCTTTTCAATCATTTCATCCATTCAGTATGAAAACTACCTTCCTTATCAATTCTTTCATATGTATGAGAGCCAAAACAGTCTCTCATTGCCTGAACAAGATTCTGGGGAAGTCTATTTGTTCTATAACTATTTAAATAATCTAAAGTACTGGAAAGACATGGGACTGGTATACCAGCTTTTGTGGATAAAGAAACTACTTTAGCTAAGTTATCTAATCTAGTCGCAATTTCATTATTAAACCAATCATCAAAAATTAAATTTTTAAGATTAGGGTCTTTGTTATAAGCATCTTGAATTTTACTTAATAATTTTGATCTAATTATGCAACCACCTTTCCATATTTGAGCAATTGATGGCATCTTCAAACCATAGTTATATACTGCAGAGGCTTCTCTTAAAATATCCATACCTTGGGCATAGCTAGCAATTGTGGCAAGGACTACAGCATCAAATAATGGTTTCATTCCATCTGATATATTTCCCAAATCAAAATCCTCTATCTCTTTAGATGGAATAGTTTTTTCAATCTCACTTCGTTGTTCTTTTAAAGAACTCATTACTCTTGCATTTAAAGATGCATAAATAGTTGGAACTGATACCCCCAGTTCTAAAGCACTTACAACAGTCCATAACCCAGTACCTTTCTGGCCAGCTTTATCTAATATTTTCTCCACGACATCATCTCCAGTTATCTCATCTTTTGTATTTAGACAAATCTCTGTTATCTCAACAAGATAAGAAGCTAATTCATCAGTATTATTCCAGATACCAAATACCTCTGACATCTGCTTACCATTCATGCCTTTGACTCTCTTCATAAGGTCATAAGCTTCTGCGAGTATTTGTTCAATACCATATTCGATTCCGTTATGAACAGTTTTTACAAAATGACCTGAGCCTCCTGGTCCAACATATGCAACACAAGGTCCGTCTTCAACTTTGGCAGCCATTTTTGTTAATAAGCTTTCTATTGCATCATATGAAGCCTTAGTCCCGCCAGGCATCATACTTGGCCCTTCCAAAGCTCCTTTGGCACCTCCGGAGACTCCCATCCCGATGTATCCAAAACTTTTACTTTCAAGGGTATTAACCCTTCTTTCTGTATCTTTAAATTGAGAGTTACCGCCATCTATTAATAAATCTCCTTCCTCGAGATATTCAGAAATATTCTCAATCACAGCATCTGTTGCGGGTCCAGCTTTTACCATCATTAGAATTCTTCTAGGTCTATCTAGCTTATTAACAAATTCTTGAAGAGTTTCAGCTCCTTCAATATTCTTCCCAAGGCCACGACCCTGTAAAAATTCTTCAGTTTTTGAGAAAGTCCTATTAAAAACTACACTAGAAAATCCATTTCTCTCTGCGTTAAGAACTAAGTTTTCGCCCATAACACCAAGACCTATCAAACCAAAATGTGCCTTGGACATAAAAAATTAAAAAACTCAATAAATATAGTGTGCCTGCAACTCAACAAAATTGCTCAAAAAAAATACTTATGTCAGCGAAAAATGATCGAAAAGATTTAAATTACAGTTCCGTTTGCAATGGTTGCATTTTTAACTACTACAACAATTCCATTTCTTATATAGAAGCCAAATTCTGGCTTGTCTGCTTCCTCTACTCGATCTTTATTAATGATCACGACATTATCACCAATTCTTGTATTCTTATCAAGAATTGCTCTTTTTACAGTAGTTCCTTCACCTACTCCAAGAGGCGTTCCGCCTCCTTTTCTTAACTCAATCCTCTCTTCAGGAGATTCAAAGAAATCGGCACCCATAACAAGAGTGTCTTCAAGAACTGAATCACTCTCAATCCTGCTTCTTACACCTAAAACACAATGTAAAATACTGCATGACTTCAAGATCGTACCTTCACAAACTATTGAATCAGTAATTTGAGCATCTACAAGTTTAGAAGGCGGGAGAAATCTAGGTCTTGTATAAATTGGAAATTTCTCGTCATAAAAACTAAATGGAGGTTTTGGTTGCTCAGTCAATGCAAGGTTTGACTCAAAGAATGCACCAATGGTGCCGATATCTTCCCAATAATCATCGAATACATAACTTTTTAGAGTATCGCCTCTATTAAGGGCTTCTGGAATTATATCCTTACCAAAATCAGTATAATCAGGAAATTTATTAAGAAGATTGAAAAGAGTATTTCTGCTGAAAACGTAAATACCCATAGAGGCTAGATATGGTTTTTCGGCAGCTGACTCCTTACTTAATCCAAATTTTGAAGTATCTACTGCCATTGCCTTCAACTTCTCTCCAGTAGGCTTTTCACTGAATTCTTTAATATTTCCTACATCATCGGTTCTCATGAGGCCAAAACTTTCTGCTTGAGCTTCATCAACAGGTAAAGCTGCAACAGTTAAATCAGAGCCATTATCTCTATGATGTTGAACAAATAAGCTGTAGTCCATTCTGTACAGTTGATCACCTGACAATATTAAATATTCATCTACATCCCATTCTTGAAATAACCATTGGTATTTTCTTACAGCATCAGCAGTACCTTCAAACCACCTCGGACTATCAGGAGTCTGCTGTGCCGCTAAAACTTCTACAAATCCTTGGCCGAAAGGACCATTTAAATTATAGGTTCTTCCTATATGTCTATTTAGAGATGCACTATTGAACTGGGTCAATACGTACATTTTTTCAATGCCTGAATTTATACAATTACTAATCGGAATATCTATCAAACGATACTTACCTGCCAATGGCACAGCAGGTTTAGCCCTCATTTTTGTTAGAGGGTAAAGTCTAGAACCTTTTCCTCCTCCGAGGATTATGGCCAACACGCGCTTCATTCAATCTAATGGAGGTATATATACAACTACCTAAAGTAACTGATTATGGGCATATTTAGAAATACAAATGGTCAGTTTACAAAGGTATTTCGATAAATCACTGGAAAAACTTAATATAAAATTGAAAAAAGTTAGTTATTTTTATCCTCTTCTACCAAAGAAAACAATTTTTCAACGATTTTCAAAGAAACTTGTCTTTCTTCTCTTGATTGAGGGCTTCTCAACTTGGTAACCGGCGTATGAAGTATTTTATTAATTATTCCTTTAGTCAGAGCTTCCACAACTTTTCTTTCTCGAGCCGAAAAATCTGGTCCCATTCTGCTAAGCGCTTTTTGCAATTCCTCTTTTCTAATTAACTCCAAATCTGATCTAAGTTTATTAATTACTGGAACTGCCTCTAAACTTGCCCACCATTCTAGAAAAATGATCCTTTCTTCTTCTACTAAAGATTCCGCTTCCTTTGCTATTTTCTGCCTAAATTCTTGATTTCTCGAAACGACCTCTTGTAAGTCATCAACATCAAATGATTTTACAAATTCATGTTGTTTTACATCATTAGATATATTTCTCGGTACACCAATATCAATAAATTTAAGTCTATTACTCAAATTTAATTTTTTAATTTTTGCGAGATCAATAATTGGCTCTTCAGAAGCAGTACTGGTGAAAACAATGGAAGAAAGTGATATGTTTTCTTCTAATTCGTTTAACCCTCTACAAACAATCTCTAAATCAGGGAAGTCTTGAGCAAGATTTAATGCTCTATCAATATTTCTATTTAAAAGGATAAGTTTATGACATCCTTTTGACTTCAAGTGAGTTATCAAAAGCCTACTCATTCGTCCGGCGCCAACAACAAGAACGTTCTCTGATTCCAAACTTACTAGAGTATCAAAACCCTTTTCTTGTCCAATTTTTAATTGGGCAAGTTCTACCGCTGCTGAACTAATTGATACGGCTCCAGTTCCTAAATTTGTTTCAGATCTTACTTTTTTACCTGTACTAACTGATTGAGTTAATAATCTATTAAGAATTGGTCCAGTAGATTGATTCTCTTGACCAATTCTCATCATTTTTTTTACCTGCGAAAGGATTTGTCCTTCTCCTAAAACGAGGCTATCGAGTCCTGCCGAGACTTTCATCAAATGCAAAACAGCTTCTTCCTGTCTAAAGCAAAAAAGATGTGGATTTAAATCTTCAAAAATAATTCCAGAATATTCTGATATAAATTCTTTTATAGATGAAATTCCAGTATTTTTATCCTTTACTAGTGCATATATTTCCAGCCTATTACAAGTACTTAAAATTGACACCTCTAATACATCAGAGAAAGCTTTTAATGCTTTCAATGATTCTGTTATGGATTGGTCAGGAATACTTAACTTCTCACGCACTTCAACAGGTGCCGTGCGATGACTCAGTCCGACGACAACAATATGCATAAAATCAAAAGTAAATTTTTAAAGGCTGATACTCTTAGCACCATCTTTTATATGGACAGTATTTGTGAACCTTGCAGTACTATCTAATGTACTAATAACTAGACTACTTGTTCTAACACAATCCCTTTCAAATTTAACCCCATCAAATAGTAATCCATCAGTTATTCCACTTCCAGCGAAAACAACATTTTCTCCCGATGCCAATTCGTTAGCTTAATAGATTTTATCTATATCGGTTATGCCCATTTCATTAAGACGTTTTATATTTCCTTCTTTTGTGTAATCGGCCCACTCAGAAGTTTGAGCGATTGCTGGGTCATAAACTAGTTGTCCTTGAAAGTGTCCTCCAAGAGCTCTCATTGCAGCAGCAGAAATAACACCCTCGGGGGCTGCACCTATACCCATCAAGCAATGTGTTCCAGTTCCTGCAAAACCACATGCAATTGCAGCTTGCACATCACCATCAGAAATCGGTTGTACTTTTGCACCGCATCCTCGAATTTCTTTAATTAAATCTTTATGTCTAGTTCTATCCATTACAACAACAGTAAGCTCATCAATAGAAAGACCCAGGCAATCACTTAATATCCTTAAGTTTTCGGTAGCCGAATTTCTAATATCTACTTTACCTTTTGCTGCAGGAGGTGCTGCTAATTTGTTCATGTAAAAATCAGGAGCATTGAAAAGACCGCCAGTATCAGAGGCCGCCAAAACCGCCATAGAACCTCTTTGATTATTCGCACAAAGATTAGTCCCTTCACAAGGATCTACTGCAAAGTCAACACCTGGTCCACTTCCACTACCAACCTCTTCACCGATATAAAGCATAGGTGCTTCATCTCTTTCACCCTCTCCAATAACAATTTTCCCTTTCATTTCAATTTTGCCCATTCGCAATCTCATTGCTTCGACAGCTGCAGCATCAGCTTCATCTTTTTGACCAAGTCCTGTTAGTTTTGCTGAGGCAATAGCTGCTTGCTCGACAACTTCGAGAATTTCTTGAATTAAAGTTTGATTCACAATTAAATTTTGAGGATTTTCTAAAAGGTTTTGAGTATGATCTCATAAAAAATGCCATTTTTTATGAGAATTATTATGCTAGTAAGCTTTTTTTAACTCTTTACAGGTGTTACTTTATCAGGCCGTGACTTGAAATTAGGAATAAACAACTAAATATAGTATCTTTATTAAATATTTTAAAAATTAAATGACTGAGTCAAATCAAACAAATTTAGCTGGAGTTAATAGACCAATTCAAATAATTCCTTCAGTTTTACCGGCAGATTGGGCAAATATGGGGGCATGTGTGAAAGAGCTCGAGGAAGCTGGAGTTGATAGAATTCAATTTGATGTAATGGATGGAAATTTCGTACCAAATCTTACATTCGGTCCTGAAATGATTGCTGCATGCAGGAAATATTGCAATGTCCCTTTTGAAACTCAATTAATGGTGAGCCAATACAACTGTGAAACCATGCTTGAATCTTATGTAAATGCTACAAAAGGCGCGAATGGTGAACCAGGAGTAGTAATAGCTCATGCCGAAGCAAATATTCATTTGCATAGAGTTCTTGGAAGAATAAGAGATCTAGGAGGATCTCCTTCTGTTGCATTAAATCCTCATACTCCATTTGAAATGATTAAAAACATTATGAATATGGTTGATCATGTTTTGGTTATGACAGTTAATCCAGGCTTCGGAGGACAAGCTTATATACCAACAATGCTTAATAAAATAAGAGAAATAAGAAACTTTATTATCGAAAAAAACTTAAATGTAGACATTGAAGTTGATGGAGGGATAAAAGCTAATTGGACTATTTCACAATGTGCCAATGCTGGTGCTAATTGTTTTATTGCAGGTAGTGGAATGTTTGCTTACCCAACATTAAAAGAGGGATGTGATGAATTGAGAAAAGTTGCGCAAGAAGCACAAAAAGGGAATGTTCTTTCAGAACCTCAATAAATATTGCGGGTGATTAACAAATCACCCAAATATCCAGCCATAACTATGTAACCCTATACCTAAGAAATTAACACCTAAATAACATACTAAAACCACTAAAAAGCCTGTAGATGCTAATAATGCTGGTTTGCGTCCTTGCCAACCCTTACTTATTCTCATATGCAGATAAGCCGCATAAAACAACCAAGAAATAAATGCCCATGTTTCTTTTGGATCCCAACTCCACCATGTGCCCCAGGCCTCATTAGCCCAGACCGCACCAGAAATTAAACCGAGAGTCAAAAGAACAAAACCTATTAATATAGAACGATAACTTAATGTATCTAATTCTTCTGAATGAGAAAATTCAATAGGTTCAACTAAATTTTTTAAAGGATAATTATTAGAAATTTTAAACCCTCCAATACCTGTAGAACTACTTCTGATTTGAAGCGGTTTATTTCTATTAATAAACAAAACAGAAACTGAAAGTAAAGAACCTATTATTAATGCTGCATAACTAAGCATTACGACACTAACATGCATTACTAACCAACTAGATCTTAAAGCTGGAACCAAGTTGGATGACAATTTCAAATCGTCAGGCAAAACAAAACAAGCAAAGGCCACAGTCAGTAACTCAATAGGGATGGCAATTGAGGGGATAATTGGAGATTGGTATTCCCTTTCAATCAATAGTTGTCCCATTGTGATTCCCCAAGTAAGGAAATAAAGAGATTCATATAAATTGCTAATAGGAAAGTGTCCAGAAATCGACCACCTAAAAAGTAATTGGAATGATATCAATAAATTTACTAAAATAGTTAGGATTCTCACAGTAGTAGAAGACTTTTTCCTGAAAACTGCACCTAAAGATATTGGTAAGTTAACTAATAAAAAATAAAAGACTAAAATACCCAAGACTGAAACTGGGTCATAAATTAAATTTTTGAACAGATTATTTAGTATCATCCAAGAAATTTATTGGATTTTAAAAATTCTACGACAACCAAATATTAATTTAAATCATTCCTATATGAGTAAATCTTTAATAATTAAGTTTTAATCTATTTTGCAAAAGGATTTCAAAGTTTGAAATTATCTCCAAGATAATACTTCTTGACAATTGGATTATCAGCTAATTCACTTGATGATCCGTTAGCTAAAATTTCTCCTTCACTTAATACATATGATTTGTTAGTAATTAAAAGTGTTTCTCTTACATTATGGTCTGTAATGAGGATCCCTACCCCGTCACTACTTAATTTAAGAATTAGTTTCTTTAAATCATTAACCGCTAGAGGATCTATACCCGCAAACGGTTCGTCAAGTAATAAATATTTAGGTCCTTTTCTTCCTACACTTAGAGCCCTAGCTATTTCACACCTCCTCCTCTCACCTCCTGAAAGTTGATAACCATAATTATCTACAAAATTATTCAAATTAAATTCATTAATTAATTGCTCTCTTCTATTTCTAATCGCAGCTCTACTATAAGATGAATTCTGCAAAGCCAAATCTATATTATCTTTAACAGTGAGGTCTCTAAATATACTCGCTTCCTGAGTTAAATAACCCAACCCAAGTCTTGATCTAATTTGGAGCGGGAGTTTAGTTACATTTTTACCATTCATTAAAATCACACCTTTATCAGGTTTTATATTCCCAACTGCAAGATTAAAAGTGGTAGTTTTTCCCGCACCATTAGGGCCCATCAAACCTACAACTTCCCCAGGATTTACAGTTATGGAAACATTATTTACGATTAATCTCCCTTTAATTGAAAGGGATACGTTATGAATTTTTAGGTTCATTTTTCCTTGAGAGCGATTATTTTTCTTATTTTCTTGAAGTAAAAATGAAAATGAAAATAATAATTTATTGAAGATGAAGACTTATTCATATTTATAAAAGAGGTTTCAAAAAAGGCTTATCGTTCTCATTTAATAGCTCTTTATATTGTAATTTTCTTAATAAATTCTCCAAACATCTACAGAAAGATTCTAGGTCAATCCCTAAATTAATCTTAGTTCTAGTTTTTATTCTACCTAAACCCTCTCCAAGTAAAATGGTAGCGCCATTTATATTACCTTTACTTAAGTGAAACTGAGAAACAGATACCTGTAAAATTCCCTGAATAACTTGTCTTTCGTCACCATCAACGGAATACCATATTTCTTCAAAAGCATCGTGAGCCTCATACCATTCATGTTTGTTAAAAAGATTTAAAGCAGTAAAAAGGGAATCTTTAAAACTTTTTGTACTTTCTTCGTTCATAAACTAATTATTTATTTTTTAGCTTTTTATTTATTTTTCTCATTCTTATTGAATCCGGTGTTACCTCTAGCATTTCATCTGGACCAATATATTCGAGTGCTCTTTCGAGGGTAATATCAACAGGTGACTGCAAAGTATCAAGTTCTTCTGCCCCTGCAGACCTCATATTAGTCAACTGCTTAGTTTTACAAATATTCAACTCAAGATCTTGAGGTCGATTATTCTCCCCAATTATCATCCCCTTATAAACTTTAACTCCTGGTTTAATGAAATAGACTCCCCTATCTTCAGCATTCTTTAAAGCATAAAATGTAGCCACACCTTCCTCAAAAGCTATAAGAACACCATTCCTTCTGGTTTCAAAGTCTCCTGTTTTAGGTTTATATTCATAAAACGAATGACTCATAATACCTTCACCTCTGGTTATCCTTACAAATTCCCCACGAAATCCAATTAATCCTCTTGATGGAACAAGAAATTCTAGTTGGGTTCTACCA
>QCSV01000002.1 GCA_003211415.1 Prochlorococcus sp. AG-670-M15
CCCTTCTCTTAGCTTCTCCCATAATTTTTTAAAATATTTAAGACTATTTTATATACTTAGTAGTATTAGTGTATTGTCCTAGATTTAAATTATTAACGGTTAATTTAGTTTAAATTTTGGATATATTAAAAATACATAAATAAATTACATGATAGAAGTAGTTTGGTCAGTAAATATAATGATTGCAATTCTGATTATTGGTGTTGCTTGGGTTCTTTATTACATATTTACTTATGATCAAAAATTTACTTCCTAGAGAAATGTCAGCTAAAGATCTAAGTAATTTTCTAAAAAAAATAGAGCAACTTAATCAAATTGCTGAGCTGATAAAAAATAATCCTAGTAAAAAGTTATCCCTTTCAAAATGCAAGAATCATGATGAAGTAATTAGATTAACCACTGAATGGGGTTTTGATATTGGTAAAAGGTGGGGAGAATATTAATTTATTTTATTACCCGCATTATTAAAATTGCCATCAAGTTCAAATTAAATCCCTAAGATTAATTAGTATTTCTTGTATTGGAGTTATGAAAGAAATTGGAGAGATAAAGTCAAATATATATAAAATAGCTGCTGTTACAGATAGAGGTCAAAGATTAAATAAATTAATTTCTCCTATGTATGAGGAAAAAGCTAATGAAATGGATGAATTGATTGATGCTCTTAAAGACTTTAGTTTTGAAATATCAGAAAAATTATTGTCTGGAGAGTGGGAATTGATTTTTTCTAATGTTGAATTATTTCGAAGTTCTCCTTTCTTCCTTGCTATTGAAAAGGCATTAAATGATCAATTTAAAAGTAATCTTTTTTTTAAATTACATCAATTGCAAGTAGGATCCTTTGGCATATCAACTATTGGGAGAATTGCTCAAAAGATTGATTTTGAAAAAAAAGAATTTATATCTACTTTTGACACTACAATATTTGGGCTTACAACTATTCCTATCTTAGGTTGGTTCAAACTATTGCCTACTTTTGGTGGAAGAGTAATAACACTAGCAAGTGATTTAGTTTTAAGAAATAATTTACTTGATATGAACTTACAAAAGACAAAAGTTTCCAAAGTTGATGGACTTAATAAGATTCCATTATTTAGTGAATTACTTATGGATAGATGGTATCCAGTTAAAGAGGTATGGAATAAGTTGCCTTGGAATAAAGAATCGCCAAATTGCCAGGTTTCAATTATATATTTAGATGATGAAATGAGAATTATGCAGGATATGTATGGTTCTATTTTTATTTATATAAGGCCTTCAATTTCCTTGTTGAATTCAAATTCAATCTCTAATGATTAATTAAAAGACTGAATAATATTTTTGTAATTTATAGAATAAAACCATTGAAAATTTATTTTAAGGATTAATTAATAAAAACATCTCACATCTTAAATACAAATAGGTTATGTTCATTATGAACATTTTTTATTATGCTTAGAAATCAAGAAAAAAATTCAGTTGTTAGAGGAATTTTCCTAATAGGAGGTTGGGGCTTAGGTCTAGACAGATTCTACGAAGGAGATAAAAAAGGTGGCTTTTTATCTATCATTGGTTGGAGTATCACATTTTTTAGCTTTATCTTTCTTAAATGTTCAGGTTATGAATATGTTGAGGGTGTGAAAAATTATTCAGATTATTCTCCTAACCCTTTAATAGTTTTACCTTTACTGGCAGGAGCATATGGTGGCTTTCTAATAATTAAGAAGGCATTTAGATTAGCAAAGCAATTTGAGAATGCTGAAAAATAATACCAGCAGGCAAATTCAAGATAATAATCCAGATCCTTTCAAATAAAATTTAAATAAAAGAATTACTAAAAGGTTTACTATTGCTAAAGCTACTAAACCGTTTCTGTTTTTTACATCTAATTTCTTGACTAAATTAGAAAGATAAACGACTGGATTTTCTGGCTCTTTATTCTCCAAATTTTATTTAAATATTAATTTGACAAGAAAATATCACAGTTTCATTTGAAGAATCAAAATTGTAAAGATGATTATCCAAAAAGAAATAAATAATTTCTAACCCATAATTCCAGCATTTCTTAAAAACGCTTTACCCATATTGCCAATTACAAAAAATAGAGACAAATTAATTAAGAGGACTATTAATAATGCCAACATTTTATAGTTTGGATTAGTTGAAATTCCATCAAATCCATTATTAAGAAATCTTTTAAAAAGTGATTTGTCTATTTTTGGTTTTTGTTTCTCAGAATCAAGTTTTACTTTTTCTTCTGAAGAATCTTGACTACTTGCTTTCTCTAGAAATTCTGTAAATGCTTTAACATTTTCTTCTTTTTTATTCCCCTCATTAAGATCTTTATTGTCTTCATTCAAATTGGGGGACGATTCTTTTGAATTATTTTCATCAGGATTAAGTTTTGAATCTTCCAAATTAGTATTAAATGCTAGGAGTATATTACACCATAAAAAAAACCCACTCGATCAATTGAAGAGAGGGTTAGCTAAGGTTAAAGTTCTTATACAAATAATAATTTATTTATATTAAATTTGCGGTTGTAGCATAATGAAGTTTCACTTTAGATTATATTCAAGTTGATTTTTAAGTACATATGTTAGATGCGAATACTAAAAAAGCATGTAAAGATGATCCCTCAATAAGAGAAACTAAAATTAGAAATATAGAACATGCAATTGAACAAGCAGAATTGATGATCAAAGAATCAAAAATGAGCCAAGAAGAATTAATCTTCTTAAAAAGAAAAATATCGGACTCAAGACAGGATTTAGAAATACTTTATTTAATGAAAATACAATGAATATAAATTTTATAATCTTTTAAAAGAACTGATTTTTTGCAGAGTAAATTAATTTGTATATTTGAAGACTTATAAAGTTTAAAGGGAATGTAATTATTTATATAAAGGTTCTAGTTATGTCTAAAAATAATCTATATATACCTTTAAAGGTTGTTCCATACATCTTCATTTCAATTACTGCCATAGCAATAACAGCAGCTACATATGTAATTACTTAGTTCTATAAGCTATGTAAAGTTTTTAGATATTAAATAAATTAAAATATTTGTAATAACTAATTGTATGAATAAATTCAAAATAGCAATTTTTACAATATCAATAATCATATTTTCCCTAATTGGGATTAAAAAATTAATTTATATAAATCAAGTTAAAGATATAAAAAATAAAGAAGAATCATTTTTAAATGAATCTATACGTGTTTTAAATGAATGTTTCGATCTAGAAAATAAAAATAAAAGAACTCTTAATAAATCAATTGAATTAATTGAGTATTGCTTAGAGGAATATGGATATAAAAACTGATTTCAAAACTTGAATGATGAATTTCCTTAATACTCCACTAATATGCAAATTAAAATTTCTCATCAATAATCTTGTTATGTTCCATAATTTTTTATTAATAATATTTTCCTAATTTAATTTTTTTAAAATGACTAAAGTTAAATGTTCTTATTTAGGAAATTTAAACTGTGAGGCTATTCATCTACAATCTGGAAGTCTTATTAGAACTGATGCACCTTTAGATCACTGCGGTAAAGGTGAAAGTTTTTCCCCAACTGATTTATTAGCAACATCTCTAGGTACTTGCCTGCTAACCATCATGGCAATCAAAGCCAAATCGAAAGGATTTGATTTGAAAGGTATATATTTAAATATTGAAAAAGTAATGACACAAAATAGCGAAAGGAAGATAAAAGAACTAATAATAGATATTTTTATACCAGAGTGCACTTCTAATGAAACTATTGTTTTTTTGAAAAAAGCTTCCAAAGAATGTCCAGTTACAAGAAATTTATCTCAAGAAATAGATATTAAAATTAGTTGGCATCATGAATAAATCTCAAACATTGTAATTACAAAAATATAATGAAATACTTTATTGGAATAATCATTCTTTTATTTGGAATATATATAATTACAGACTTGGCATTAAAGACTAGGTATACAAGAAAAAGACTTTCAAAAGGAAAAAAATAAATCTTTTAAATTTTAATATTGCAGATAAAGTTAATAGATTTATTTTTGCAATAAGAATTAAGTCATATTTTAGTCTAATTTTTTCACTATTTTTTGGTCAATCAAACTAATCAAAGGGGTCATGAAATTTACATTTATTCCAACAGTGCACCATGCATAAATAATAAGAAAAAATATTTTTATAAATAAATTAGGGGGTAAGGTGAAAAATATTTTGAAAAACCCTCCAATGAATAATACTAATATTCCAATTTGAAATAGACCTTTGATTATCCATTTAAGTCCATTTTTTTTAATGTTTATATAAAACCAGAAAAAAACAAAACTAAATAATAATAAATATATAAAATTTATGATCATCTTTTTGGAGAAAATCTAATAAATTTGCCATTATCAAGGCATGATGATAATTATCACTTTTTTATCTGCTAATTTTTTTTAAAAAAAGAAAAGTTATACAAAAAAAAATAAAAACAAATTATTTTTTAAATTTTTGTTCTTAAAACATTTTGGATTTTAGTAAATCAACTCTTTTTTGATTCACTCCCAAATCACTTTCTCCAACTCTTGATTCTGATCTTATTGATAAGATGTTTGATTCAGGTAAAAAGGATACTTCTAAGTCGTCTACATACTTCATCCATTTACTGGTTGCCTCTGCATGAAGATAATCGCCATCAATTTCTACAATCTCAGTTCTTGGAGTGTTTTCGATAAATGTTTTAATCTCTTCAAAAGGTTTCTCAATATTATTTACCTCCCATTCTTCTCGTACACAATGAGCAATCTCTACACAAGGTTTTAGTTCTATATGTGAGGCAAATGATGAAGAAGGGAATAAAAAGCTTGAACATATTAAAATTGCTAAAAAAAGTATTTGCATTAACAGAAGAATTTAACGATTCATAATCTAACGAATTAAATTACTAATTTGTAATGAAGACCTAATTATTTTGTAAGAAAGCATATTTGTTTTTTTTATTCAGAATTTAATATGTACTTCTAATAATCCTCAAAAAAAAAGATCCCTCAAAGAGAGATCTTTAAAAATTGATTTATATCAAGTGTTTCCTTGTTTCCACTGAAATAAATCAATTCCTCCTACACACAATCCTAATATCACACCTTAATTCAAAATATGTAATGCCTAATAGACCTCTATCTTAATTGTCACATGGCAAAAAATACAAAAAGTACTCAAACTTTTCGGCCGAGTACTTTTAAAGTTATCAGAAAAAAGTGTGTGAGGAGTTTCTGATATATTTAATCTACTCCGTAGATAATTTAAAAGGCTACAGTATAAATTACTAATTATTTAAATCTTTAAGAAAAATTGGATGTTGATGAAAAAAATAATCAAAAACATAAAAAATTCATGAAAATCATTTACAAAAAAATCATTTTTATTATTTCGTCAATTGCTCTTTTTTCAGTAATAGTGGGTGTTGTCAAATATTCGCTTACTTATATTGAAAATAATCCCGAAAAATACTTACCTACACAAAAGTAAGACAAAAATTAAGTATAAATTCACTTCAAAAAATCTATAAAGTGTCTTAAATATGTTCTACATAGACAGCTTGAGACATGAAAATCAAAAATAATTCAGTTCTTAATCAGAATAATATTCAATTAAGTCAATTTAAAAATAAGCATAAATATCAAATACTTGAGAATTACTGGAAGAAAAGAAAGAAAGAATGTGAAAAGAATCTTTCAAAATTTTGCTAACCGATAATTATGAATTTTATTTTTTCTTTTTTATTAGCATCTGTAATGTGGGTACAAGTTCCACAATGGGAATCTGATTGGTCAAAATGTGCTGTAGATGTTCCAGATTCATCATGTCACTGGTACGTAGCTGCTCCCGATAATACTTTTGGGGAAGGATTTAATTGGGAAAACGCTCCTTGGTTTGATGCTAATGGATTAAAGGATGTAGCTAAGATTGAGAAAGAATCTGTAGTGGAAAAACTTCAAAATAACTAAAGTTTCTATTTCATCAATTAACTTTTAAAAGTATTTAAATCTAGTTGCTTAGTCGTTAACTTTTGATTAATTAAAAAATTTTTATGCGTTTCAAAGTAAGTCTCAAAAAAAATGGAAAGGAATTTGATGAAGTTGTTATAGCTAATAATAAAAAAGAGGCTATGGAAGTAGCTTTAAAAAACAATCCAGAAGCTCAAGCATTAAATTCTGATTGGACATTTAAGATTTAATTATTTGCGAAGCTTAGGAATCAAAAGAGATGCAACACAAATAACACTAATTGAAGGCCCAGGCGAAAGATTAAAGACTATAGAGAGAATAAATCCCAGAAGTGAAATGCATAATCCAAAAAATGAAGACCTCATCATTGCAATTCTTAAACTATGAGCCTTATTTAGCCCTAACAAAGTTGGAGTAGAAAGAAGAGCAATTACAAGAATTACTCCCACTGCTGACATTGAACTAACAATTACTAATGCTGTCGTAAAACTCAAAGCAAGATTTAATAAAGAAACGTTTATACCACTTGCGGATGCACCTTCTGGATCCAAACCCACATAAACAACCTTTTCATATCCAAAAGTCATTAAAAGTATAAATACTAAAAAAGCAATTATTGTTCTAAGTAAATCTCCAAAATTTGCTGTCAATAAATCACCAAATAATACTGCCTCTAAATCAATCCTTATTCCGAGTAGAGGGATAATAAGGACTCCAAACCCAAGCATTCCAGCAAGAATAGTATTCATAACTGCTTCATAATTTTCACTTTTTCTATTGGTTAAACTTTCCGCAATTACCGAGCCTAAAAGACCACTTATAACACCCCCAATTGAAGGGTGAATTCCAAGCGCTAATGCGAGAGCAAGTCCAGGCAAAACGCAATGAGAGATTAAATTAACTTGTAATAATCTCTTATGGGTGATTAATACAGTTCCCATCGCTGGGCATAAGATCCCAGAAAATATAGTTATTATTAATGGAACCAACCACCAGTTATTATTAATAAAAGACATTATTCGAAAGATTCGGTATGATCAAAAATACGAGTCAAAAAAAGATTTTGGAAACAATGGTAACTAAGTCTGACATTACCAAAAGACAAGAACAACTTCTTGAAGAACTTAATAAATGCGAGGATGAATTGAGCGGTCAAGAATTGCATAGGCAGTTGATCACAAAAGGCAAATCTATGGGGTTGACCACTGTTTATAGAAATCTGCAAATCTTGATAAAGCATGGATTAATTCGTTCTAGACATCTCCCAACAGGAGAGGTTCTTTACACTCCCGTAGACAGAGATATTCATCATTTGACCTGCGTTCAATGCGGAGAGACGTCGAGAATGGAAGGTTGTCCTGTTAAAGATATTCATGCCCCTAAAAAAAATCCAAGAAAGTTTCAACTTTTGTTTCATACACTCGAATATTTCGGCCTTTGCCAAAACTGTTATCAAGCTCAAAATTAATAAGTAACATTTTCTAATCACAGAAATTATTTTCCTTTATAGAGCTTATGTTTATCGCATCTAATTTATCTTTTATTTGATCAGGACTACCAACTGCTAAAACACTTTTATCAAGAACGATTACTTGATCGTAGTTATTTAGAGACTCGCCCCAATCATGGCTACTTACTAGCAAAGAAAGTCCCGCATCTGCGAGTTGACGAACAATTTTCAGGAAGTCCTCTTTTGCGGGGGGATCCAATGCAGCACAAGGTTCATCCAGAAGAAATATTTTTGCAGGGGACATAAGAGTTTTTGCTAATAGAGCTCTTTGTTGCTGTCCTCCTGAAAGAGAATCGAGTCTTCTATTAGCCAAATTAGCAATTCCTACTCTTTGCATTGTCGCTTCTAATTCACAACATTTATTAATCCAAGAATTAGGATATTCTAGAAGAGCCTTGATTTGAAATGGGTTATTACTTCTTGATTTTGAATACTTTATTTGACCAAGAGATACCAATTTTTCAACTGTAATGGGAAACTTCCAATTCATAGAACTTCTTTGAGGCATAAGTGCCACTAGAGCTCTAGATCTATATAAATTTTCACCGTCAATTTTTATTTCGCCTTTATCTGGAGTATTTTGTCCTTGCAATAACCTCAAAAGAGTGGATTTACCGGCACCATTTGGACCTACTAGCGCTGTTAGAGTTCCAGGTTTAATCTCAACCGATACCTTATTTAAAGCTGGCTTACTTTTTTCTGTGTATGCAAATGTTAAATTTTCAGCGACTAAAGTAGCCATTAATTAATGTTCATGAAAAAAGTCACTTTACAAGCTTACCAATAATACAAGCTGCGTATTATTTTCATAACATTTGATACCTTTCCTTGTCAGGCGTAATGAAAATGATTATCATTTTAAGTATTCAATAATTTATTATGTCAATTTTTAAAAGACTTTTATCAAATAAAACATGTTCAAGTAAGTCAATTATTAAAAATTCCGTAATCGCTGGAACGATTATATTTTCTGGTTTTGGGCAGGATGTAATGGCTAAAGGGAAATCGTACGTAGCAGTAGAACCACTAGTTTGTGATTTAGTTAAATCAATTGCGTTACCATCTGACGAAGTTACATGCTTAGTAGATAGAAAACAGGATGTTCATGACTTAAAGATCAATCCAAGACAAGCTCAATTACTAAATAGCGCAGACAAAGTATTCACTCTTGGCAAAGAAATGACTCCAAGTATGAGAAATTGGGAAAGTAAAAAGAATACTGTTGTTGTAGGTGTTAGTGCAATAGACGTAGATGATCATTCTGATCATGAAGGTCACGATGACCACTCAGACCATGGCGGACATGACGATCATGCTGAACATTCAGCTAAGGTAGATGATCATTCTGATCATGGAGGTCATGATGATCATTCAGACCATGGTGGACATGATGATCATGCTGAGGGTGCTTTCGAATGGGCAGGTAAATTCCAGCTTTCTAAGGGTTCATACAAATGGTCATTTGAAAAAGTCGATGGCGAATATGCAGATCCTGCAATGAAGATGGTGATTCTAAAATCTAATAACATAGAAGGGTCTGAAGATTTAGCCAAAGAATTATTAGGATCTAAAGACTCAATAAGCAGAAAAAATGATGGAACTTTGATAGCAAGTAATAAAGCTTTTGTTCTTAACTTTGATCAAAGAAAAGAAAGTACTGTTTTTAACGTGGATATCAAAGAAGATGGTGAATATATATTTTTTACTGAACACATGCCTTTTGAGTTTGAAGCAACTCAACACTTTTTTAAAGACGTTTCAAATAGTGATGTAGAACCAATAGCACAAGTTCCAGACGAAGGAGAGGGGCATCATCATCATGACCATGGAGGTCTAGATCCACATGTATGGCATGATCCACATAACATCATAAAAATGGGAGATCTTATAAGCAAAAGTTTAAAGAAAGATATTTCAGTTTTTAATAGAGGTGACAGAAAAGTAATTAATGAAAGATTCGAAAAAGCTGATTCTCTCTTAGAAGGCTTAGATAGTTGGATCGTCGAACAAGTAAGCTCTATTCCTGAAGAAAACAGAGTAATTGTCTCTAAACACAAAGCAATGGAATACTACGGGGATGCATTTGGTTTTGAAACAATTAGTTTACTTGACTTTCTTGGAGACTCCTCAAGCTTAAGGCCAGACAACATAAGTTCTACTTTAAAAATGTTAGATGAAGAGAAAGTTCAGGCAATATTTCCTGAACAAATTCCAGCATCTAAGTTATTAAGGAACTTAAGTAGACAAAGTTCAGTTCCTTTAGCTTCTAATCAAATATTTGTTGATGGATTGATGATGGATGGTAATACGGTTTCAGTAGCCGTACACAATACTTGTACAATTGTTGATTCATTAGGTGGAAGTTGTGATAGAGAATCTGGCTCCAATCTTGAATCTGAATGGTACAAACTTTCAGATTAAATTTTCTAATAAAAACGGTTTTCATTTCTTATTATTACTATCATTAAACTATTGTTTATTTGGTAAAACCATTAAATGAGCATCAAAGATAAAGTTCCAGTTACTATTCTCACTGGATTTCTAGGTTCAGGGAAAACTACTTTACTTAATAGAATACTAAGTGAAGAGCACGGGAAAAGAATAGCCGTAATTGAGAATGAATACGGTGAAGTAGGGATAGATCAAGGGCTAGTAATTAATGCCGATGAAGAAGTGTTTGAGATGTCAAACGGGTGCATTTGTTGTACTGTTCGCGGTGATTTAATAAGAGTCCTTGGCAACCTTATGAAAAGAAGAGATAAGTTTGACTATGTTTTAGTAGAAACGACCGGATTAGCAGATCCTGGGCCAGTCGCGCAGACATTTTTCATGGATGAAGAAATTAGTTCTGAATTTACTCTTGATGGAATTGTAACTTTAGTTGATGCTGCTCATATTGATCAGCAGCTAGGAAGAAGTGATGAAAGTTCAGAACAAGTTGCGTTTGCAGATGTTCTTGTCCTTAATAAAACTGATTTAGTCTCTGATGATGCACTAGATACTCTTGAATCGAGATTGAGAGATATGAACCGAATGACTCGAATCATTAGAGCCGAGAATGCCCAAGTACCAATCGAAACAGTCCTAAATCTAAGTGCATTTGATCTCGATCAAATCCTTAAACGCAGACCAACATTTCTTGAACCAGAATATCCTTTTGAATGGACAGGTGTTTACGACCTAGCTGCAGGTAAATATGAATTAATGCTAGAAGAAGGTCCCGATCCAGAAATGTCATTAGTTGCTTTCGCTAATCAAGGTGAGAGTGAAGAAGAACTTAAAGATGGTGCTGAATCCTGCGTAAGACTTTATGCAGAAAAAGCTAAAAGCTTAGAAGCTGGGAATATCATTCCATTTGGAGAACATATAAACCTTAAATTGGAGGATAAAGGAAATAAATCATTCATATTAGATATCGAAAAGGGATCAAAGATAGGTTTATATACACAGCACACTGCTGAAGAATTCAATATGAAAATCATTAAAAGTGAAGACAATAATTCAAAAGAGATCCCATTTAATATTGAAAGATTCTGGCAAGCCGAGCACGAGCACGATGATGAAGTAACGTCCATTGCAATTGAGCGATTTGGAGATGTTGATCCAGAAAAACTTAATACTTGGTTGGGCAGACTTCTTTCTGAAAAAGGGGTGGATATATTTAGAACTAAAGGTTTCATTAGCTACTCAGGCAACCCACAGAGAATAGTTTTCCAAGGGGTACATATGTTATTTACAGCGCAACCTGATAAGGAATGGGGTAACGAACCTCGTAGAAACCAACTTGTTTTTATAGGTAGAAATTTGGATGAGAAAGAGATGAAAGAAGGTTTTGAAAAATGCCTGATATAGAATCATTTAGCCCAAGAGGTATGTTCCACGATGGATGGACAGCTGAAGTTAATGATTATGCCATAGTTTGTGGTTGGGCTACTAAAGGAAAGTTATTCATTGTTGGGGATGTAGCAGGAGGTATTTTTGCCTTTGAAGGAGATACTGGGAAAGTTATTTGGAAAAAAGAAAATACACACTCTGCTGGTCTATTAGCAATGTCCATTCATCCAGAAGGAGAGATTTTTGCAACTTCCGGTCAAGATGGAAATATTCAAATATATAATTGTCACGAAGGTAAAGTAATTAAAACTCTCGATCTTGGCAAGGCTTGGGTAGAGCATCTTAAGTGGTCAAATGATGGCTTATTTCTTGCAGCAGCTTCTTCAAAAAAAGTATATGTTTTTAATGAAATTGGAGAAGAGAAATGGGTATCAGATGATCATCCAAGCACAGTGAGTGCGATAAAATGGTCAAATAATAATGAACTAGCTACAGCCTGCTACGGGAGAGTAACATTCTTTGACATAGTAAATAATAAAACGAATCAAAAGCTCGAGTGGCAAGGATCATTAGTCTCAATGGAATTAAGTCCTGATGGTGATATAGTCGCTTGCGGGAGTCAAGACAATTCAGTTCATTTTTGGAGAAGATCAACCGGAATGGATGCTGAAATGACAGGATACCCAGGAAAACCTAGTCACCTTTCTTTTGACGATAGTGGAAAATTACTGGCAACTAGTGGCAGTGAAAGAATTACAGTTTGGAGCTTTATAGGTGACGGTCCCGAGGGAACTATGCCGGGAGAGCTATGGCACCATACCGAACCTATTTCTAGCCTAGCCTTTTCAAATAAAGGCATGCTTGTAGCTTCCGGATCTAGAGATGGTTCTGTTGTCGCAAGTTTTCTAAAAAATGACGGTAATGGTGACCCAGTTGGGGCTGCATTCGCAGGCGATTTAGTGGGTGCACTTTCGTGGAGACCTGATGATTGTGCACTCGCAGCAGTTAATGCAAAAGGTGTTGTAAATGTATGGAAATTTAAAGTTCGTACAAACCTTTTTTCAAAAGGATTTAAATAATAATTTGAAATTTATAAAATTACCAATAGTTAGCTTTTAAATGTCTTTCCATACAGATGACTTCACAGTCATTATCTATACCTTTTGGGTGAATATCGCAATATGAGAGACATTGAAAATATTCGTCTATAGGATTAGATTGGTCAGCTTTCCTAACTTCTTTCGAATGATTCATAAAAAAAGTTCCTCAATTATTTAAAATCAAGATAGTCGAATTAAATATCAAAAGAAATAAGCAAAACTTACTAAAAATATCTCAAAAAAATTAAAGCGATTGATTTCCACTTTCGGACATTTTTAATAAAAAAGCAATGCGTATAAAAACGGATTGTCTTTAGAGAAATATTTTCCTAATTTTATATTGTTGAGTTCTAGGAGGTCTTTCAAAATGATCGATAGCCTGCCTGAAATTTCGGAATAAAACGAACTAATTTAATTAACTGCTCCAATTATTTTTTATTAATGTTTAAGCTTCCTTCTTCTGCATCGTTTAGGTGCCCTTTAAGAAACAAGCTTAATTCTAGAGTTTATGCCCCAGTTAAAGACAATTAGTTAATTTTGGTGAGAATTAGCTTAAAAGAAGTTAGCAACAAGGATCCATGATTTAGGTACGTTATTAACTTCAGTAAAAAATATAAGTAAGAGATAAAAGAGGGCTTAAATTAGCCCTCTTTTTTTAATAAGATGACTTTCTTCTAGTTTTATAGATAATGATAAAACAATTAAATCTAAAAATGGCTCGATATTATTGCCCATATTGCAATCCTAAATATCAATTTCAAAAACAATCCTCAAAAGGTAATTTGATTTGTGGCTTGTGCGGAGAGGATCTTGTAAAAAAACCATTTATTAGGTTGAACCAGATAATCGCTTTAGTTGCTGCTTCATCATTACTTTTACCATTGATATATACTTTTATTTTTTTAATTAAAAATCAATTAAATCCTCCTAATAAAAATTATCAAGCAAATGGTACTTTAATGATCATTATCAAAGAAACAATTTCATAAAACAATTTTAAAAATCTAGAGTGGTCAACCTCTGCATAGTGATTTATTTAAACAAGAATTTTTACTCTCAATATTTATTTGATCATCAATATTTTTTAATTTGTTTTTATTACTTATTACTTTAACTTTTTGCCCACAATGTTCTTTACAACCACCATTAAATAAATTATGTGCATATAAATTGGAACTATTCGTAAGTAATAAAAGAAAAATTATTTTATAAATTTGAATAAAATAAGCCTTCATTTTTATTGTGATTTTCTCGGAATTAGTAAATAAATAATATCAGTTAATTCCAGGGAGTGTTTATAAGTCCCCAGATATCAAAGAAGAAAAATAAAACTGCAATAACAACAAGATCCCATGCTCTTTCCCTAAAAGCCCAAGGAGCAATAAAAACTTCTCCAAGTCCATGGAGTGCCGCCCCAATAGGTAAATGATCAAGAACAAGCAAACTGTGAGAGAGAATAAAAAGAAAGCTTGCGAAATATCTAAAAAAAACAAATTGCCAATTACTAGAATTCATACTTTTTTAGATTTTTAAAAAATATACTTCAATGATCAAAATAAAGAAATAGATCGAGTTAGGAGATGTTTTTTTTTGTAGCCATAAATACGAATAAAGATTTGAAGCTAAAGTAAAAGTTATTAAACCATGAAATATATGTTTTCAAGCTATCGTCCAAAAAATAGTTTTGATGAATACTTTAAAGATAACGTCAACTCTGCAAGAGAAATATTAATTCCACTTCTGTCCTCTTTAGATAATATGGGTCTTGAAGAGTTAAACAGGAATCATTCTGCAGCAAAAAAATTATTATTAAGACATGGTGCTACTTTCAGATTAAACGACACAGGTTTAAAAGGTACTGAGAGAATATTACCTTTTGATCCACTGCCAAGAATAATAAGTAAAGATGATTGGGTAACATTAGAAAAAGGCTTAAAACAAAGGCTTGAGGCAATTGATTTATTCCTAGAAGATATTTATAATTCTCAAAATATAATTAATGATGGAATAATTCCAAGAGAGTTAATCGAGAGTTCAGAAGGTTGGAGACCTCAAATGATAGGTTTCAAACCTCCATTAAATAAATGGTGTCAAATTTCGGGACTTGATTTAATAAGGGACAGAAAAGGAGATTGGCATGTTTTAGAAGATAATTTAAGGTGTCCTTCTGGGGTTGCTTATTTTTTAGAAAATAGATTAGTTATGAAAAATATTTTCCCTAATCTTTTTTCTGGAAGAATAGTAAAACCAATTGATGAATATCCATCATATCTTTTAAAAACTCTTCAAGAACTTGCTGTTTGGACAGACACTCCCAAAATAGTTCTACTAACTCCTGGAATTTTTAATAGTGCATATTTTGAACATAGTTATTTAGCGCAAGAAATGGGCATCCAATTAGTACAGGGTCATGACTTAATTTGTAATGATAATTATGTATATTTAAAAACTACCTCCGGTTTAAAGAGGGTAGATGTCATTTACAGACGAATTGATGATGATTTTTTAGATCCTCTTAATTTTAGAAAAGATTCCTGCCTTGGTGTTAGCGGATTACTTGATGTTTTCAAGGCAGGTCATGTTGCTTTAGCAAATGCCCCTGGTACTGGAATAGCAGATGACAAAATGATTTATTCTTTTGTTCCAAAAATGATTAAATATTATCTTGATGAAGAAATTATTATTAAAAATGTAGAAACATATATTTGTCATTACGAAAAGGATCGGGAATACGTTCTAGAAAATTTACCAAAACTTGTTGTTAAGTCTGTCGCTGAAGCTGGTGGATATGGAATGTTAATTGGACCTCACTCAACAAGCACTGAAATAGAAGAATTTGCTAATAAAATTAGAAAAAATCCTAGAAATTTCATAGCACAACCAACATTAGAATTATCTACTGTACCATCGTTATGTGATGGAGAACTATATCCATGCCATGTTGATTTAAGACCATATATCTTGAGAGGAAAAGATTCATGGGTTAGTCCAGGTGGGCTTACGAGGGTAGCATTAAAAAAAGGATCATTAGTCGTAAACTCTTCTCAAGGTGGAGGATGCAAAGATACATGGGTTGTAGGTAAATAATATGCTTTTAAGTCGTGTAGCAGAATCTCTTTATTGGATCAATCGTTATTTAGAACGAGCAGAAAATATATCTCGTTTTGTGGAAGTAAGTGAAGCAATGTCATTAGATTGTCCACCAGGAAGTGCAGAACCTTGGCTCCCGTTAATTGATGCTTCAAGTGACAGAGAATCTTTTGATAAAAGATTCCCAGAAAAAAAGCCTGATGACGTTATAAATTTTTTAATAAGAGATCGTTTAAATCCAAACAGCATAATTTCTTGTATTCAATTAGCTAGAGAAAACGCACGACAAATAAGAGACGTCTTGACAACAGAAATGTGGGAGCAAATTAACATTTTATATTGGAATATGCAAGAAGGAGAAGCAATATGGAATAAGCCAAGGCAAGAACAATTAAGTGAAATAAGGAGAGCATGTCAGCTTTTTTATGGAATTACAGATGCGACTTTAAGCAAAGACCTTGCTTGGAGATTTAGCATTCTTGGAAGATTAGTTGAGAGAGCTGATAAAACATCGAGAATTTTAGATGTTAAATATTATTTACTTCTCCCCAGCCTTGATGAACTTGGAGGTGTTCTTGATGAGTTGCAATGGATTGCTCTTTTACGTTCCGCTGGAGCTTATCAGATGTTTAGGAAAGCAGAGCAAAATTCTATTAAGCCTGAATCAGTTGCAAGATTCCTTTTACTGGATCCAATTTTTCCGAGATCAATAAGATACTGTCTTGATGGGATAAGCAATACTCTTAAGATGATAGATACCTCTCCTCCTCCTGAAAATCCTTCCGAATTAGAATGCATGAGAGGCTTGCTCAAAGCTAAGTGGAGTTATATCAGAATTGAAGATATAATTAATGATGGTTTACATGAGGCAATCGATTCATTGCAAATTGATTTGAATAAATTAAATGATCTCATTCAAGAAAAATACTTTATCACTTAATAAGTTTTTTAATGAGAATTAAATACCTTCACAAACTTGAATATAAATATGAAGAACCTGTTCAATTAGGCGAGCATAGATTGTGTATAAAGCCAAGGTCAAATGGATTCCAAAAGTTGAAGAATTTTGAATTAAAAATAACCCCAGAACCAGAAATTATTTATCCATTACTTGCTGCAAGTGGTGAAGAGATTAATCGAATTAGATTCAATGGAGTAACAGATAATTTAATTATTGAATCAATAAGCGAAGTTGAGACCATTAAGCATCCAAATATTATTGATGGGGTAAAAAATAGAGATCTAACATTACCTTTTTGCAGAAGTATCATAAACAGAGATTTACAAGGGGCATTAGAGGGCTGGATGCCAAATGGACAGCACGATCCCTCTGCAGTTGAACTTGCCCAAGAAGCATTAGCAGGAAGTTTTAATAACGCATTATCATTCACCTATCAATTAATAGAGATTATTCAAGATCGGGTAAAATATACAAAAAGACATACAGGTCCTGCATGGCCAGCGAGCAGAACAATTAAAGAACGTATAGGTTCATGCAGAGATTTAGCAATGCTCATGGTTGAAGCTTGTAGGTCTATTGGTATCCCAAGTAGATTTGTAAGTGGTTATCATTTTGAAGATCCATTGCCCTCTGAGTTAGATTTACATGCTTGGGCTGAGTTATACATTCCAGGTGCTGGTTGGAGAGGTTTTGATCCAAGCGGAAAAGGATTAATAGACGAAAGATATTTAACATTAGTATCCTCTTCTAAATCTAATTTAACCTCTGTAATTACAGGAAACTTTATAGGAAAAAATAATCTAGAAAATTCTTTATCCTGGGAAATCAAACCTCTTGAAATTAAATAAAAACTAAATTTTTAATCTTTTCAAAATAGCAAAAAATTAAAATAATGATATGTTTCTTTTTTAGTGTTAATTGATACGTTCTTGGATATATATATCTGTTTTCATTTGTTTAATCTTTAAAGACAATTGAACTCAAGTTTAGAAATTCCAGTTATCAAACCAAACAAATCGAAAATGTTTGAATTGATAAGTTATGAAAAATTTCGCGATACAAAAGATGTAAGATTTTTTGATATTAGTGTTAATAAATCAAACTATAGAGATCTAGTTATTCACAGTGGTCCTGCAGTTAGTCCGCCAAATGATGAAGAATTTAATAATTGGCAATTTTACATACATCACAATCAAGAAGATAATCTACTCGCTATCTCTGGAGGAAGAACATTTTTTCTTGTCAATTTTGGGTGGGATTATCCTTTTTATAAAGTTAGATTAGAATCTTGCGGATATATTCTAAGAATACCTAGAGGTACTTTTCATAGATCAGTATCTGACGAAAACGGTTCCATAGTTTTAAATCAAGCTATAAGAGATAAAGAAGGTACAGTTGAATCTGAATTCAAGGTTACGAATAGCAAAGACAACAAAAAACTTCTAGATTGTATAACCAATCTAGAGCCTAAATTTAAAATTTATAGTGTTAAATAATCTTAAAAAGCGATTATAAATTTATTCAACGATTTAAAAAATTATCTATTTGTTATAAAATAAAATTAATCAAATTTTCAAAATGAAATTTTTTAGGTTTTTAAAATATCTTTTATGCATAACTTTTTCTTTCTTAGTGTTATCCTCTCCAGTTTTTGCTGGGGCGAATGTTGCTGTTAAGGGCGAAGGAGATGAAGTCCCGAGTTATGTAAGGTCTAATATTACAGGATTTGATTTCCATGGAGAGGATCTTCATTTGTCTTCTATAGCTGGAGCGGTTGCTAGAGACGCAGATTTTAGTGATGTTGATTTACATGGGACAACCTTAACCCTATCTGATTTAAAAGGTTCTAATCTAAATGGAATCGACCTGACCGATACACTTTCTGATCGAGTTAATTTCCAAAAAACAGATCTTAGAAATGCTGTTTTAATAAATATGATCGCATCAGGCAGCAGTTTTGCAGGAGCTCAAATAGAAGGAGCAGATTTTTCTTATGCCATTCTTGATAGCGAAGATCAAAGAAACCTTTGTGAAATTGCTGATGGGATCAATCCAACAACAGGAGTTTCAACTAGAGAAAGTCTTGAGTGTAGTTAGTATTAAAATTATAAGTAAACTTTCTTACCATTATTAAATTTATAAATCCTTTGTTCTTCGTCTTGAAATATCATCTCACCATTTAATTTTGATTTCTTAAATTTTGAAAGTCTTGCTCTGTGTATATTGGATTTTCTATTTATATTATCTTCGTTATCATAAACCCCAATATAAATATTTATATTAGGATTTGAAAAGGTTTTTTCTTCCTCTCTTAAAAAAATTCTGTCAATATTTGTTTGCGTGCTCTGCAGTTTATTTTTGAATTTATCTAATTTTAGATTCTTTGGTTTTTTAGAATTAATTTTTTTGGAGCCCAAAAATATAACTCCTAAAATTAGAAAAACTAAAAATATTTTCATTACTTAATTTTTATTTTAATATCTACGCCTAAGTCACTTTTAGTAGTTAATATTTCTTTTTTTATGATTCCGTAGGTAAAAATTTTAGATAAAGTTTTTAAAGATTTAAAAACTAAAAAAATAGTAAATAAAAAGAAAAGAATAATGTTTTCTACAAGTAGATTTTTATTTTTGTTATCTAAATTACTCATAGAAGTCTTAAATCAATTATTTTTAGTAACTATTTGCATATGGGCCGAAAAATTCACTGGCGTCTCTTCCCATTACTTTAGCAAGATATAAACTTTTATCTATATCCCATCTTGATGCCATTCCATAAAGAATAGCAGCAGCAAAAGAATCGCCACATCCATATGAATCAACCTTTAATTTTTTGTTTTTAAGAGCCTTATATCTTCCTCCAGGAAATAGTATGCCTCCATTCTCTCCCTCTGTTTTAATAGTATATTTGGGTTTTAAAGATAATTCAGAAAAAGAAAAAACTTCCCCGGGATCAAGATTACTGCCTATTAGTCCATCTAAAAGAACATTTGATTTATTAATTATGTTTAATCCCACCCTTGGTGTTGTACAGAGTACTGAAGCTGATCTAGCCATTTTAAAAATCTCTGAATCAGATGCCGTAATAAAAATTCCATCCATTTTTTTTAAAATATTCCATTCCAAATTGTCTTTATGAGTTGGAGCTAACCTTTCACCAATAACTGTTATTGCTCTTTCACCTTGAGAGTCAATTAAACTAAATCCTCTTCTAGTTGGTTTATCGCGCCAAGCTACATGCATATTAATTCCCATATTTGAGAGAATCTTGAAACACTTATCTCCATATTCATCATTACCTAATGAAGTGAAAAAATGAATTTGGTTTAAAGTTAAATCAGAAAGTATTTTTGCGATAATGGAGCCACCACCAGCTGGATACTCAAGGGACTTTTCAGAATGAGAAATGACTCCTGGTTTTGGTAATTGATCAACCTTTAAAAAATTTATCCACTCAACATGACCAACCACAGCAAAATTTAAATTTCCTTTTTTAAATTTATAGTTTTCAACTTTATTATTCTTTTCAACAACCATAAGCTTTTAAATACTATTATTAAAAGAAATATTTTTGACAAGTGAATTCATTTAACATTTTAAAAGATAATAAAGAGATACTATCTTATCTTTACCTTTTTCTATCAATTTTGGGTGCTGTACTACCAATGATGGCAAATTTCGAATTTGCTAGGGAATATGGAAACAGTTTTGATATAAATAACTTCATTTCTTTAGCGAATGCAAACCCTGCAGCTCAGTCAATTTCTAGAGACTTATTAGTAGGTGCAAGCGCTATTTTTATATGGATAGTAAATGAATCAAAAAAACTAAACATGAAGAATATGTGGGTTGTATACATTGGAACTTTTCTTATAGCCTTCGCATTCTCTGCACCTTTTTTCTTATTTCTAAGAGAGAGAAGAATTATTGAATTAGAAAAGATTAATTAAAATAATCTCTTAAATAAAATTGCAAATACAATAAAGCAACAACATGAAATGGAAAGCCAGATTATTGAAGCATAACCAAATAGATCTAATATTCTTCCCGAAATAAATGGTCCAAAAAAATAACCCATAGCGAAACATTGTGATAATAGAGCAAGTGCAAAACCTTTTTTGTTTGAAGGAGCTATTCTGAAAATGACATCTGTTGATGTTGGAAGAAATGAAGCAGTCCCTAAACTTACTAATATCAATGAAAAAGAAATTAAATAAAAAGCTGAGATATTTAAATAACTAGAAATAAATAATAAAAATGAAGCAAAAGAGAAATTTACTAAACTAAATTTCAAGCCATATAATCTTCCTTTCTTAGATATCCAAGAACCGACAGGCCATTGTAAAAACAACAATAAAATTAACTGGATAGAAATTATAAGACTAATAATTTCTTTGCTTAATGCATTGCGATAAACTCCACCTTTAACAAGATCCAGAGGCAAAGTTACTTGAATCAAAGCTAAAGAGGTAGTTATCAATAAAATAGATAAGACTATTATTGTTGAATTTTTATTCCATTTCAATTGTCCCTTATTAATTGGATCTACAAATTTTTTTTGGAAATTTTCTAAGTTTCTATTAATAGAAGAACTATTTATAGATATTAAATTTGTGATAACTAACATGCAAAATATATCATTAATAAAAATTGATTTAGAATACAAAAAATTTGTCATAAAACCCCCTATTAATACACCTAGAAATATTCCTAAAGCCTCCGAACTTCTAACAAGAGCATAAGCTTTGCGTGTTTCGATAGGATGGCAAAAATAGGGGACCCCAAACTCGGCAGCAGGCCAATATATTCCTGCAGCAGCTCCAACAAATGATTGTCCAATTATGTATAAAAAGGTATCTCTTGAAAAAATGAGGAATAAGCTAGCGGCAATACTTAGTATTGAAGATGTAACTATTGGAAATTGTATTTTCCCTGTTTTATTAAGATAATTACCTGTAAAGAGTCTTGTTACGGTTCCAATTATTGCTGAAATGGTAAACCCCAAGCCAATATCTGTTGCCGATAATCCTATGTTATTAAAAACAAGTGATGTTAAATAAATAACACCTCCTGCTCCAAATGCAGCGTAAAATCTTATCTTGGTTATTAACCTCAAATGATATGGGAATTGAATCCACCAATTTTTGCTAATTTGTAAACTATTTGGACTAATCACAAGTGAAATACATTTTTATAATTTTTTTTAGTTTTTATGGTTTATTTTTTAATAATGGTTTAAAGGCTGCTGAAAAGATAAATATTAAATTTGAAGAGATGGAAATCCCTCTTACTATAGAACAATTATCAAAATTAGAAAAATACAAAGATGATTCAACAGAATTAATAGATTGGTTAAAAAAAAATGGATTAATAAGAGTTTTTGAATTATCAAAATTTTTAGAATTTCCAGTTTTCAAAGAGGAGGGATTAAATAGAGAAATATTAAGAAGTTGGATAGGACGTAAAATTCTTACAGAATTAAGCAAAAGTATTAAAGTTCCAAATGACAATAATGGAACAGAAATTTATAACACTATAGAAAATTTATTAGATCAAAAAAAAGAAGTTTCAACTTTAGAAATCATAAAGGCATTACCATCAGAAGAAATTTCACTTGATATTGATAATTTAATTTTAATAATTTCATCTTGGAAAAATGAATTATCAAAACAACAAGAACTTTTATCCAAATTAAATAAACTTGAAAGAACGAACCAAAATGCCTTCAAAAATACTGAAAAAAAATCAACTCAAGATCTTATAAAAATTGATAAAAAAATTTATGCTCCTCACCGAGTGAAACCTTTTGAAATTGAAATATGGAAAAGCAATAAAACAAATGAAGATAAAGAACTGATAATTTTTATGCCAGGACTTGGAGGCGAAATTAATAATTTCAAATGGATAGGAAACGAATTGGCTAAAAGAGGTTGGCCAATATTATATATTGATCATAGAGGAAGTAATTTGGAGTCATTTATACAAGTACTCGAAGGTAAGGAAACAATACCAGGAAGTGCAGACTTTTTCTTATATAGAATTAAAGATTTAGATGCTGTATTAAAAGCTCATGAAAATGGAGAATTTGGTTTACCTAATGATTCTTATATTTTAATGGGGCATTCACTTGGTTCTTTAATAGCACTTTTATATGAAGGCAATAAACCTACTGAACAACTAGAGAGCAAATGTGATTCGGCATTAAAAGACTTTGCGGTAACAAATTTATCTAAATTACTTCAATGTCAGTTGAGCGAAATACCATTCCCTAAGAGATATAACTCTAATAAGGCCAGTGCGATTATAGGTTTTAATGCATTTGGTAGCTTATTATGGCCAAAAGAAAATAGTACAGGCATTAAAACACCAACTCTACTAATAGGTGGTACCTATGACCTTATTACTCCATTAATGAATGAACAATTTAGAGTTTTTTCTGCTTTAAATAATCCATCAAATAGATTTCTAATTATTGAAGGGGCAAGTCATTTCTCTCCAATAAGAATTAATAAAAGCTATGAAGAAAATAATGATGTCTTTAAAATAAGTGAAAATTTTATTGGTTCAGAGCCAATATTAGTGCAAGATTTATCTGCAAAATTTATAGTTGAATTTTTAAAAAATATTAAAGAACAAAAGATCCCAAAAGTAGTTAAAAATCAAAGAGATTTGGGACTTGAATTCCATCTTTTAGATCTTGAAACAATAAAAGAAATTTCGGAAAATTAGTACTCTATTCGTGGATCTAAATATGCGATTAAAATATCTACGAAGAGATTTAAAGAGACTATGAGCATAGAGGTAAAAATTACAATTCCTTGAACCAAGGTATAGTCTCTTTGAGAAATAGCTTCATGTAATCTTAAAGCTATACCTGGCCATGAAAAAGTTACCTCGAACAATAAAGCACCTCCTGCTAATGAGGCCAAAGTCAAGCCAGAAATAGTGACAATTGGCAATAGAGCATTAGGCAATGCATGGTTTAAAAATATTTTTTTTCTTGATATTCCTCTACATTTAGCAGCATTTACATAATCACTTTTAAACGTCTTATCCAAATTCACTCTTAATGAGCGGCTAAATATACCACTTAATAAAAAGCCAAGGGTAATCGAAGGAAGTGCGAGATGATAAAGACTATCTTTCAAAGCAATAATATTATTTGAAAGAATACTATCTAAAACAAGAAAACCTGTAATTTGAGGTTGTTGCTGAAATATTGGAAATCTACCTCCAATTGGGGCAATATTAAAAAATACAGAAAATAATAATTGCGCTAACATTGCACCCCAAAAAGGAGGGATCGCATATGTAGCAATTCCTAATATTCTTGCAATATAATCAGTCTTATTCCCTTTATTTCTTAAGCCAATTAATCCCAGTGGGAAGCCTATTATTGTGGCACTTAATATTGAAAAGAATCCAAGTTCAAGACTTGCAGGAAATGACTTAATAATAATATTTATCACTGGCTCTTGGGTACTAAGAGATTTACCGAAATCTAAGTGCAATATATTTCTAATATATGAATAATATTGACTTATTAAAGGTTCATTTAGCCCCAATTTATTTCTTAGAAATTCCCTAGAAACCTCATCTGCACCAGATCCAAGTATGGCATCTACAGGATCACCGGGAGCAACTCTTAATAAAATAAAAACTAATGAAGAAATTATCCATAACATTATAGGTATTAATGAAATTTTTAATAAGGAATAATTTAGTAGTTTATTTGAATTTCTACTCATTAATTAACTCAAGATCACTCAGTGAAATTATTCCTGCTCCATTAAAAATAGGTTTTGATATTTTATTTTGAGACCATGCTTTTTGAGAGGATATCCAAATAGGAATATAAGGTATTGAACTTGCTGCTATTTTTTCAATTTCAACAAGTTTTTCTAATCTTTTAATTCCACTTATTTTTTCACTCTCAAGAAATAAACTTTCCACTTTGTTAGATCCCCAAAAACTACCGCTGTAAACTGATTCTCCTTTTTTACATATGCCATCAACTATTTCATTACAACTTAAAAGAGGGGTTAGATAGGCCTCTGGATCTGAATAAGCCCCAGTCCAATCGAGAATAACTGCAGTATAAATTCCTAAACTTAGATTCTTATAAACTGTTGTAGATTCAACACCATTAAGTTTAATATCAATACAATCTTTCAAAGAACTTTTAATTTCTTCTTGCCATGTCAGAGCAATAAGCTTGTCAGCTGGTACATTCGATCTATAAGTAAGGGGAATTTTTAGGATATTTCCATTGCAATAATTTTCTTTTTGCAATAACCTTCTCGCTTCTAAATAATCATATTTAGGCCACAGTTCTTGATTATCTTTTTTTAATATCGGAGGAATAATTGACCTTGATGGCTTCCTTAATCCATAACTTACTTTCTCACTAATCAATTTTCTATTAAGACTTTTTGCCAAAGCCAGTCTTAAATTAAGATTATTTAAGGGATAAGAACTAGTTTTAAGGCTTATAAAACTTAATTCAGTGAAAGGACTATTACCTTCATTAAACTGTTTATTTTTGCTTAAATTATTTAAACTTTTTCTCTGACTATCATCAATTGAATTTGATAAAAGCACGTCAATTTGTTTACTTTTTAAAGCCCCAAAAAGAGAAGATGAATTTGAATATCCCACAAAATTTACGCCATTATTTAAGGGCTTTTCACCCCAATAATTCAAATATGGATCAATTGATTGAACTTCATTAGAAAAACTGGTCAGCACATACTTGCCAGTACCAACAAATTTCTCATTTAGAAACTTATCAGAATATTGTTTGTAAAATGTAGGAGATATTGGAGTTAAATTTACTGATGTGAGTAAACCATTTAAAGAACTTGATGGTTTATTCAGATTTATAATGACTGAATATTCACTAGGCGTTTCTATTGATTTAATCTTATTTCCTAAAATATAATTCATTGTTCCAATTCTTTTGAATCTATCAAAGGTAAACTTTATAGCATTTGAGTTAAATGTAGTTCCATCGTGAAAAAAAACATTCTTTCTTAAATTGATAGTTAGTTGAAGTCTATCCTCTGAAATAATTGGCATCCCCGAAGCCAATTCAGGGATTAATTCTCCATCAGAATTTAATTCATATAATGTGTCCCCTAGAGAACTGATTAATTGAATTGATTTAAGAGTATTTGCTCTAGCAGGATCTAAAGATTCAATTTTTCCAGAACTTGCTACTGTTATTTTTTTAGATATTCTTTTTGAGCCACAAGAATTCTGTAAAAAAGAAATTAAAATAATAAATATAGATAAAACAACTTTTTTTTTCATATTTCATAATTACTTAATTTTTCTGAAGAATTATTTGAGCAATAAATTTGTAAAGTTATTTGACTTATTTCTAAAGCAAATGTTTTTTTAGAATTACAGGCAAAAGGCCACTCTCTCACCCAACAAATTTCTTTACCTATATTTAAACCAATTACTTGAAAAGTCTTATTGCTATTTTTAATTTTTACACAAGCTCCTTTATAAAGGTGTTCAGAAAAAATTAAATTATTATCTAATAGTTTTGAATGAATCATTAAGGTGCTAAAAACAAACACTTACTTTCTTCGGTTTACCAAGCTATAAAGAAATTTGCAAACTATTTTTCTAAATACAACTTAATTGACTTGCAATAATTTTAACCTCATTAAGAGAATTTATTTCATCTTTAGATCTCTCAAAATCTCCATTATTCACCTCATGAGTAATAACAACAATTTCAGCTTTATCCTCACTTGCATCAAGTTGAACAATTGATTCAATTGATACATTATTCTTTCCAAAAATATCTCCAATCTTTCCTATGACACCCGGACTATCAAGACAAATAATTCTTAGGTAATTTTTTTTATTTATTTGTGAAGATTCGATGATATGACATTTTCTCCAGAAATTAAAAGATAATAATGGATCGATTGAATTATTATTTTTTACTGAGGAGGCATGCAGATTTAATATATCTGATACTACTGATGCAGCAGTTGGGCCACTCCCTGCACCTGGACCATATAACATTATCTCTCCAAGAGGATCAGCCTCTATCAATAAGGCATTATTAACTCCTTTAACTGTTGCCAATGGATGAGATTTTGGAATCAAAGAAGGTCCTACCCAAATATTCAAAGCGAGTGAATCATTACTATTAATTTGTCCCCTTTCGGAGAGCGCTAAAAGTTTTATTTCAAACCCTAATTTATTGGCATATTCGATATCCTTGAGATTGATTTTACTAATGCCCTCAGAGTGAATCTCCTCTCTTTTGATTTTCCCTCCAAATGCAAGTTCACTAAGAATTGAAATCTTATCAGCAGCATCATGGCCCTCAACATCTGCAGTTGGATCAAATTCTGCATACCCAAGGCTTTGGGCTAAATTCAAGGTCTCCCTGTAATCAGCTTTTTCATTTGTCATCTTTGAGAGAATAAAATTTGTTGTGCCATTTATTATCCCAACCATTTTTTTTATACTGTTACTTTTAAATGATCTTTTTAAGGGTTCAATTATAGGAATCCCCCCGCAAACTGCCGCCTCTGACAATATATAAACTCCTTCTTTAGATGCTGTTTTATATATTTCTTCTCCATATCTTGCAATGACTGCTTTATTTGCTGTAACGACAGATTTACCTAATTTTAATGATTGCAGAATAATATCTTTCGCCAAATCAACTCCACCCATAACTTCAACAATTACATCTATAGAGGGGTCATTAATTAATTTAAATGGATCATCAGTTAATAAATTATTATCTAGCTCAATATCCCTTTTTTTATTAAGATCTTTAACTGCTATTTTTGCAATTTCTATGTCTTTTAGAATTGGATGCGAATCAACATCAGAACATAATATTTTATAAATCCCTGAACCTACAGTTCCAAAACCTACAATCCCAATTTTGCATTTTCTCATTTTTTATTTCTTATAACTTTGAGTTTAATTTTATATTATTAGGCCTACAAAAATTCATTTGCTTGAGACTGCATTTTCAATAATATGTTTAAAAAACCATTTGACCTAGAAGGAGTTAAGCTTGATCTTAAACCAGTATCTTCAATAAATTTCTTATCTATTTTAATAACCTCATTTGGAGTTAATTCATTTAACCCAGTAATTAAAAATGCTAATAAACCCTTGGTTATTAGGGCATCAGAATATCCTTCCCAAAATAATTTACCGCCTATAATATTTGCCTTAACAAAAACTTCTGAAACGCATCCCTTAACTTTATTTTTTTCAACAAGGATTTCTTTACCTGGTTCTTTCAATTTTTTACCTAACCACAAAATGTATTCATATTTTCTTTTTGGATCTTCTGATTTCTTCAACTTTTCTACTAATCCTGATAAATTATTGTATTTTTCCTGATTTTCCATTTTTTAAACTATAAATTAATCACTTTAATAGTTCTCTATTATACAAAAATTTCTTTTTCTGTGATAAACCCTGATAAAGGAATATCCCACTCAGCTCTGGTTAATGGAATTGTACTTACACAATTGGAAGTTAATACTCCAATGCATGGAACATTTCTCCAATTATTATCTTTCCTTAATTTATCAAAATAACCTCCCCCATAACCTAATCTTATTAAATTTTTATCTACAGAAAGACATGGGACAAGAATCATACTTATCTGGTTATAACTTAATGAAAAAGAGTTATTTGGACTTAGTATCCCCTCAGAATCTTTTGTGAGAGGTTCTTCATCCCATGGATAAAATAACAATTCATTTTTATCTTTACATCTGGGCAAAGCTAAAGAAAATTTTTCCTTAAGACTCCTAATATCTACTTCATTTCTTAGAGGCCAATATATTGCTATGTAACCAATATTTTTATATTCCTTAATAAATGAGTCAACATATAATTTTACATTCTTTTTTACATTTTCTCTTTGATTTGGAGAAATCTCATCTCTAAGTTTTATAAAGTTATGCCTCTCCAATTTCTTTTTTTCAGAAATAGTCATATTGAATCTTCAGTTAATGCCATCTTCATTTAGTTTTGTGAGTGCTATAGCCAATGCATCTGCTGAATCATCAGGTTTTGGAGGTTTGTTAAGATCTAAATTACACATAACAGCATCAAGAATATCTTTCTTAGATGCCTTTCCAGACCCGGCAATTGTTAATTTTATCTGAGCAGGTGAATATTCACTAACATGGATTTTTTTAGAGGCCAAAACCATCATAATCACGCCTCTAGCCTGCACCACACTAATGGTAGTGCTTGACCTGTAAAAGAAAAATTTTTCTACCGCTGCTACAGTTGGTTTCCAATGATTTATTAATTCATTAAGATCTTGGAATATCTCATGAAGTCTATCTTCTTCTTTTTTATCTTTACCTGTCTCAATAATCCCGCAATCTAATAATATCTTTCTTTCATTTTTTATTTCAATTATTCCATAACCAACTCTAGCTAATCCAGGATCAATTCCAATTATTCTCACTGTAATTAAGCTTCTGCAGACAATTGAAATTTTGAAAGATTTTCTTTTTCATCTAAATCGAATACTTTACAAAAAGCCTGAATAACTCTTTCACCTGAATCAACTTGTTCTAAAGGATCTTTTCTTAGTCTATGTCTTAAAGAACAAGAAATAACCCTTGCTATGTCATCTTCTTGAACTTCTGTTCTGCCCTCAAAGGCTGCAATTGCCCTTGCAGACCTATTTGTAACAATATCTCCACGTAAACCATCAACATCTAGTTCTCCGCAGATTGCAGAAATGTTCAATCTTAGGTCATCATCCATCTGTACAGAATTTAATATCTCTTGTGCTTTAATAACCTTTTGTTGAAGTTCATCCTGTTGTTTCTCAACACTCAATGAAAACTCATCAGGATTATCATCAAAAGAAGTTCTTTGATCTACTACTTGAACTCTTAATTCAGCATCTCTAACTGTCTTAACCTCAACACTCATTCCAAACCTATCCAATAATTGAGGCCTTAATTCACCTTCTTCTGGGTTGCCTGAACCAATAAGGACAAACCTCGCAGGATGTCGAACTGAAACTCCCTCCCTTTCAACTGTATTCCATCCGGAAGCCGCCGAATCTAGAAGTACATCAACTAAATGATCATCAAGCAAATTTACTTCATCAACGTAAAGTAAACCCCTATTAGCTTTAGCCAACAATCCAGGTTCGAATGCCTTAACACCTTCACTCAAAGCCTTCTCTATATCAATGGTTCCACAAAGCCTGTCTTCAGTTGCTCCTAAGGGCAAGTCAACCATAGGTACCTGTTTTTGAATACTCTCTAGATTTTCTCCTTGAGTAATTTTTTCCAAAACTTCTTTACTTTGTAAATCAGGATCAACTAGAGAACTATTATATGGATCGTCTTTAACAACATTGATTGCAGGCAACAAATCAGCTAAGGCTCTGATCGTAGTGGACTTTCCAGTCCCTCTGTCACCCATTATCATCACTCCTCCAATTCTTGGATCAATAACATTTAACAAGAGAGCCAATTTCATTTCTTCTTGACCAATTACTGCTGTAAAAGGAAAAACTCTTCTTTTCTTTGTTGTAGTCACAGTTTTAGTTTTCTTAAATATTCAAATAATCAATAGATGTTACTTCAGAAAATGTTTTTAGTAAATATCCCTTTCAAATTAAAACAACAGGTTTAAAAATAACTAATCAAATTTATACTTGCTTATTTTTTATTTGAATTGTTCAAAAACCAGTTTATTTGATGGACAATTCCTCTTAAAACATTTATTTCGTGTATTGATGTATTTGCCCTTAAAATAAAATTCTTAAATTTACTTATTTTTGGCTTAGAAGTATGTTTTAAGAGATATCCAACTCGCAAAAGCATTTTTTCTATCTCCACAAATGCATCATGTACTTCTTTAGTTGATGCTAAGTTAAAAACTTTTAATTCATTATTTAAATTATTCTTCGAAGATTTATTTAATTCGTACAAAACTATTGAAACAGCGTGAGAAAGATTTAATGAAGGATTATTCTGAGAAGTTGGGATATTAAAAGTTTTATTTGCTAGAAGCAATTCACTGTTAGTTAAACCTCTATCTTCCCTTCCAAATATAATTGCTAAATTATTTATCTTCTTAAAGGATAAAGTCCAACCAAATATATCTTCAAAAGATCCAAAAAATGAATCTTTCTTTACATCAATCCTTCCACAAGATGCCAGAACTAAATCACAATCAAAAATTGCTTTTTGAAGATTATCAAAAATCTTACAATGTTCAATAAATTTTTGACCTTTAAGGGCCATTTTTTTTGCTTCTAAAGAAAATATATCGCATTTCGGAGAAACAATTCTTAATTCATCAACTTCAAAATTACTGCATAATCTAGCAACGCTCCCTACATTTAAAGGACCATTTGGTTCAACTAATATTACTTTTAAATTAGAAAAATTTCTCAAAGTCATTCAAGGCTATGAAGATATTTTAATAAATTGGACATATTTACAGGATCAATTTCAAAACTAGGCATAGGAGGAGTAAGGCCTCCAGTAACTTGCTTTATTATCTCTTTATCATTCAAACGTTGAGTTATTGAGTGTAAGTCTGGCCCCACTAATCCTCTTGCTGTAATTCCATGACATCCAACACAATTTATCTTAAAAAGAGCATCTCCTTCCTCAGCAGAGCCATTAAGCTCGAGAGTTTCAATAACGTATTTGCTATTTTCATGATGATTTACGAAAAATATTGAAAAACAAATTATTAAAACTCCAAATACTATAAGAAAATTTTTTAAGAATTCTCTTTTAAAGTCCCTAACTGCTGCAGTTGATGAAGTTGTTGACACAAAAAATAGTCTCTATGTAACAATTGTGGATAAGAAATTCAAAAAAGGCAAAAAAATGATCGAGCCTCTTCTATGTGGAATTGTTTTAGGTTTAGTTCCAATAACTCTTCTTGGATTATTTGTAAGTGCATGGAACCAATACAGAAGAGGTTCAGGGATGCTAGACATTGATTAAAAATGTCAATCTTGACTGCCCATAATTTCTTACATCTATAGTTTCCCACAAATTACTTTTTTTAATAAATATGTTTGGAGAATGTTCACAAATAACTATTGCATCTTTTTTTAAAAAATTACAATTAAATAATTGATTTAAAACTAATTCATGTAAATCAACATTGTATGGAGGATCTAGATAAACAAAATCAAATTTTAATTTTTTCAAATCCATATTTTTAGAAGATAAGTTTCTTTCGTAATTTGGTTTTGTCCATTTTAAAACGTCATTACAAATAACTTCGATATCATTTTTCCTATTCTCTATATTCTCCAACGAGAGTAAATTTTCTAAGCAAATTTTTGAGTTGATTTTATTTTTTTCAATTGCAATTATTTTTCTTGCCCCGTGATTATAGGCTTCACAAGATATAGCCCCTGTTCCACTAAATAAATCTAACCAGTTACTATTTTCAACTCTATTCTTCAATATATTAAATATGGCCTCTCTCACTCTTAAAGTTGTAGGTCTGGTATAAGAATTAATTGGACTTTGGAGTTTTTTACCACCTATTAATCTTAAGTTTGTCTTCATCAGTAATTATCAATTATTGAATATTACTAAGCCATCGTCTCAAAAGTTTTTCACCGGTTTTTCCAGATTTTTCAGGATGAAATTGACAGGCCAATAAATTATCATTCTCAATCATTGCAGTTAATTTTTCAGAGCCATAATAAACTTGAGCTGCAATAATATTTACGTCATCTGGGATTGCATGATAGGAATGCACAAAATAGACCCAATTATTTAATTCTTCAAGCCCAAATAAAGTATTTCTTTTTGTAGGTAAAAGTTGGCACCAACCCATGTGTGGAATTCTTTGGTTAACAATATTAGGTATTTTTTGTATTTTTCCTTTTAAAATTCCCAGCCCTTGAACTTCTCCTTCTTCACTAGATTCAAAAAGTAGTTGGAGACCTAGACAGATCCCCAGAAAAGAATTCCCACTTTTAATCCAGTTTTTCAAATCATTTATCAAATCCGTATTAATAAGATTATTCATCGCAGGATCAAATGCTCCAACTCCTGGAAGTATTATCGCCTTACAAAGCTTAGACTCATTAAAGTTTTTAATTAATATTATTTCTTCTCCAAGACTTTCTAGAGATTTTGTTACAGAATGAATGTTACCCATACCGTAATCTATAAGTCCAATTTTATGCAAAGCTTTTAGATTTATAAATGCTTAGTTAAGGTGCTCGAAAGAGTTGCTTTTGGTACAGCTCCAACTACGGTATCAACCTTTTGACCTCCTTTAAAAATCATTAATGTTGGGATACTTCTAATTCCGTATTGACTGGCAACATTTGGATTCTCATCTGTGTTTAATTTAAAAACTTTAATTTTCCCTTCAAAGTCTTTTGAGATTTCTTCTACAACTGGTGCAACCATCCTACAGGGGCCACACCATGGAGCCCAAAAATCGACCAATACTGGTAGATCACTTTGCAGTACATCCTTGTCAAATGAAGAATCAGTTACGGCTGGAGCTGATGACATAATTTAAGTATTCCTTTTTGAAAATTTAGCAGGCAATTCTTTTAAGTGATGATTTCATTACAGATAACATAATATAAGTAACAAAATATCTAAAAAAGCCCGATTAATCGGGCGATTTAGTGTGTGAGGAGTATGGGGTTTCCCCCATCGTTTCATAATAGCTCCTAATTAGAAGTTTTTTCAATTTAGTGCTTGATTCACTAAGATTTTATAGTTTTTCTCCAAATAAACTACTTACCCATCCCAAGCTGCTGAGCTTTTTGATAAACCTTACCTTCAGTAAGAAGCGATGGCGCGATAACTATTTCGACTTGTTGCATTTCTTTAATGTTTTTTGCTCCAAGAGTACTCATAGATGTTCTGATAGCTCCTAATAAGTTATGTGTTCCATCGTCAAGTAGTGCAGGGCCTTTAATTATCCTTTCTAAAGATCCTGTAGACCCAACTTCAATTCTTGTACCCCTTGGTAATACAGGACTTGGTGTAGCCATACCCCAGTGAAATCCTTTACCTGGAGCATTTGAGGATTTAGCTATAGGAGATCCAATCATTACAGCATCTGCACCACATGCTAAACATTTACAAATATCTCCACCCGTCACAATTCCTCCATCGCCAATAATAGGAATATAACGACCACTCTCTTTAAAGTAATCATTTCTTGCCGAACTACAATCAGCAATTGCAGTCGCTTGAGGAATTCCGATTCCCAATACTCCTCTTGAGGTACATGCCGCTCCAGGGCCTATACCAACCATTAATCCTGCTACTCCAGCATCCATGAGAAGTTTTGCAACTTCATAAGTAACACAATTACCAGCAACGACTGGGACATTCATAGATTGACAGAGATCTTTAATATTTAAGGTTTCTTTACCTTCCATTCCAAGATGTTCAGTTGAAACAACTGTTCCTTGAAGGAAAAACAAATCTAGTTTGGATTTATTCAGTGTTTCTTTAAACTTTATAGCAGCTTGAGGAGTGCCACTAAAAGCGGCGATACCTCCTCTTTCTTTGACCTCATTTATTCTTTGTAAGATCAATCCCTGCTTGACCGGTTCACTGTATATCTTCTGCATTAATGGAACAAAATCATTCTTCCCAACTGATGCTATTTGATTCAATATTTCATCAGGATTTTCATATCTTGTTTGTATGCCCTCCATATTAATAACCCCTATGGAACCTAATTTTGTTAGTTCTACAGCCGTATTGACATCGACAACACTGTCCATGGCACTAGCTACGATCGGAACTTCTCTTTTGATATCACCTATTTTCCAAGAAGGATCAGTCAAATCGTAATCAAGTGTTCTATTACCAGGGACCAAAGCTATTTCATCAATGCCATAAGCCCTTTTGACTTTTTTATTTAAACCAAGTTCAATATTCACGGAATTTTTCTCTTTATTCTGAATAAATTAACAACTAAAGGGGTAATAAGCCAAGGTTTATTCAAAAACAATAGGTTTTATTTTGATTTGTGTGTAAATGTGAGTATTTGGGAATTAAATAAATATTTTTTTTTATTCATTATGACAATCAGCGATTATTATTAAAAAAAGGATTTTTATATGTCTGATATTTTAGATACTGATAACTCTGGATTAAGCGAAGATAACGACCGAATTATTCAGACTGACCTAAGAAACGAGATGTCTCGCTCATACCTCGAGTATGCAATGAGCGTTATAGTCGGTCGTGCTCTTCCAGATGCAAGAGATGGATTAAAACCTGTTCACAGAAGAATTCTTTATGCAATGTATGAACTTGGTTTAACTAGCGGTAGACCATACAGAAAATGTGCAAGAGTTGTTGGAGAAGTACTAGGTAAATATCACCCTCATGGCGATACTGCTGTTTATGATGCTTTAGTTAGGATGGCTCAGGATTTCTCTATGAGGATGCCACTCATAGATGGCCATGGAAACTTTGGTTCTGTTGATAACGACCCTCCAGCAGCAATGAGATATACAGAATCTCGTTTACAGTCTCTTACAGATGAAAGTTTATTGGAGGATATTGAATCTGAAACTGTAGATTTCGCCGATAATTTTGATGGTTCTCAACAAGAACCAACAGTTTTACCTGCTAGGATTCCTCAACTACTACTAAATGGATCATCTGGAATAGCAGTAGGAATGGCAACTAATATTCCACCTCATAACTTAGGGGAATTAATTAATGGTCTTAAATCAATCATCAATAACCCTTCAATTGAAGATAGAGAACTTTTTGAAATAATTAAGGGTCCTGATTTTCCCACAGGTGGTCAAATCTTAGGCAGAGATGGTATCAGAGAAACTTTCAAGGCAGGGAGGGGTTCAATAACCATGAGAGGTGTAGCAAATATTGAGCAAATTAAATCCAGTGGTAGAGCAGAAAAAGATGCTGTAATAATTACAGAGCTCCCATTTCAAACTAATAAAGCGGCATTGATAGAAAGAATTGCTGACTTGGTTAATGAAAAAAAATTAGAAGGTATTTCTGATATTAGAGATGAAAGTGATCGAGACGGAATGAGAATTGTTATTGAACTAAAAAGGGATGCCTACCCACAAGTAGTTTTAAATAATTTATTTAAGTTAACACCTCTACAAAATAACTTTAGTGCAAATATCCTCGCTTTAGTAAAAGGAGAGCCCACAACACTTTCACTCAGGAAAATGTTAGATGTATTTCTAGACTTCAGAGTGGAGACAATAAGGCGAAGAACAGAATTTTTATTAAAAAAAGCTGAAGAGAGGGATCACATTGTAAAAGGTCTTTTATTAGCATTGGGGGATATGGATGAGATTATTAATCTAATAAGATCAGCAAAAGATACAGTTTCAGCCAGAGAAAAATTACAAACTGATCATGAGTTATCTACTACACAGGCAGAAGCTATTTTACAAATGCAATTAAGAAGATTAACAGCACTAGAAGCAGATAAAATCAAAGGGGAGCATGATGAGTTAACCAGAAAAATCAACTTATATCAGCAAATATTGAATAGTAAAGAAAGAATTTTTGAAATTATTCTTGAAGAACTTAATAAAATCGATGAAAGATTTTCCTCTCCAAGAAAAACAGAAATACTTGATTTAGGCGGTGGTCTAGATGATATTGATCTTATCGCTAATGACAGGTCTGTAGTTTTATTGACTGAAGCAGGTTATTTAAAAAGAATGCCTGTTAATGAATTCGAATCTACAAGTCGTGGGTCTAGAGGTAAAGCTGGAACAAAGACACAAGCAGATGATGAAGTAAAACTATTTATAAGCTGTAATGACCATGATACTCTTTTGCTTTTTAGTGATAGAGGGGTATCTTATGCTCTGCCAGCATATAGAGTTCCAATGAGTAGCAGAACAGCTAAAGGTACTCCATCGGTTCAACTTCTCCCAATACCAAGAGAAGAAAAGATAACCTCGCTAGTTGCAGTAGATTCTTTTGATAACGATTGTTATCTATTAATGCTAACCAAGGCTGGATTTATAAAAAGAACTTCACTTTCTGCTTTCTCAAAAATTCGATCAAATGGTTTAATAGCCATTAATCTTGAGGATGGAGATGCTTTAACTTGGGTTAGATTATCAAAAGAAGGTGACAGTGTTTTAATTGGATCAAGAACAGGCATGGCGATTCATTTCAGACTAGATATTACCGAATTAAGGCCACTAGGTAGGACGGCAAGGGGAGTTAAATCTATGAACCTCCGGAAAGGAGACAATCTTGTATCTATGGATGTTTTGACATCTGATTTAGTTGATCAATTAGCAAAAAGTGAGAATCTTACGAAAGAGTCTGATGAAAATCTTGAAGTTAACTCTTCAGAAGGTCCTTGGGTACTAATAGCCAGTGCATTTGGACTAGGTAAAAGAGTACCTGTTACTCAATTTAGATTACAAAAAAGAGCAGGCATGGGTTTGAGAGCGATTAAATTCAGAATTAAAGATGATGTATTAGTTTGTTTGAAGGTCCTTGGAGAAGGGGAAGAATTACTTTTTGTGACCGAAAAAGGTGTGATAGTGAGAACAAACGCAGATAAAATATCCCAGCAATCTAGAGCCGCTACTGGAGTAAAATTACAAAGATTAGATGAGGGTGATCATTTATCAGAAGTTGTATTAGTTCCTCATGAACAAACAGAAGAAACTGACCAATTCAACCAAGGCAAAGAAAATTAAAAGAAAATTGTTTATTAAATAATATGGAAATACTTGATATTCTAATTTTAGGTTCCGGGCCTGCAGCACTATGCTTGGCTTCAGAATTAGCCAAGCAAGATCTAAATATTAAGGGCATATCAACTAAATCTCCAAATGAAAAATGGGAGAATACATATGGTATATGGGCTTCTGAATTAGAGGAATTAGGATTAGAGTCCTTGTTATCCCATCGGTGGTGCGAAACAGTTAGTTTTTTTGGAAATGGCGAAAATAAAATGGGAGATAATCCTACAAAACATAATTACGATTATGGTTTGATAAATCAAGAAGCTTTTCAAAATGAACTTTTAAAAAAGTGTTACGGGATTGAATGGTTGAATGAAACAGCAAAAGATATTAAAGAGAAAAATAAACTATCTGAAGTGATTTGTTTTTCAGGTCTTAAAATAAAAGCAAGGTTAGTCATTGACGCAAGCGGTCATAAAAGTAATTTCATAAAAAGACCAGTCCAAAATGAAATTGCTCAACAAGCTGCCTATGGGATTGTCGGTAAATTTTCATCGCCACCAGTTAATAAGGATCAGTTTGTTTTAATGGATTTTCGTCCAAATCATTTAAACAACGAAGAAAAGTTATCATCTCCTTCCTTTCTTTATGCAATGGATCTTGGAAATGAAACTTTTTTTGTTGAAGAAACATCATTAGCTAGTTATCCTGCCTTATCCCAAGAAAATCTCAAAAAAAGACTTTTTAAAAGATTGAATAGCAAGGGTATTCAGGTAAGTGAAATTCTTCATGAAGAGAATTGCCTTTTCCCAATGAATTTACCCCTCCCATTTAAAAAACAATTTGTTCTTGGTTTCGGAGGGTCTGCGAGCATGGTGCATCCTGCATCAGGATACATGATCGGATCTTTATTAAGAAGAGCTCCACTCCTTGCAAAAAAATTAGCAATCTTTTTAAAAGAACCTAATCTTAGTTCTCTTGAACTAGCAACAAAAGGTTGGGAGATCCTATGGCCTTACGAGTTAATACAAAGGCATAAACTTTACCAATATGGTTTAAGAAGACTGATGAGTTTTGACGAAAGTAGATTAAGAAGCTTTTTCTCAAATTTCTTTAAATTATCGACCAATGAATGGGTAGGTTTTCTTACTAATACACTTCCACTTCCAAAACTAATTTACGTGATGAGTAAAATGTTTATAAATTCACCTCTAAAAGTAAAACTAGGAATGCTTAAGTTAAATTAGTATTTTTTATTTTCGCCAATCATCAATATTAATATCTGGGAAAACTTTATCTTCTTCCTCAATATCTTCAAGAAATTTTAAATTAATGTAAGAATGATTTTTAATCATTTCAACTATTTTCCAGAACCTGAACAAGTGTCTTTCTATTCTCTCTTTTGCAAGCTCAGTTGTAGTTCCAGCTCTTAGGATAAAACTCCAATCAGAGGACTCAGAAAGAAGTAATTCTCTAGCTGCCTGCTTAAAGAGTCTCTGAGATAAGTCATTATTAAAATTTTTCGAGCATAAATCTACAAAAGTTGAGCCTGCCTTTGTGATCTCTGGAACAATCCATGCATTTGCATCATTAATCCAGTAGTTATGATAACCTCCTTGTCCCCAGCTAGATGGTGATGGATCGCAAATCTGAAGATTCGGCTTTTGAATTAAGAATTCTTTTAAATTTGTAAGCTTAATTGAATATTTAGTAGATTTTTTTAAAATATTTTCAATAAAAAAAGGTCCCTCATACCACCAATGACCAAATAACTCTGCATCAAATGGAGCTACCAATAAGGGTTTAAAGGATGATGATAAAATTAATTTTTCTAATTGTTTAGATCTCGCAAGAAGATAAGAATCAGCATGTTCTGCAGCCTTTTTTTTGGCTTCATTTTCTAAGTAAAACGCCTTTTCCCCTAATGGTACGTTACCGTCTGTAATCTTATGAAACTTCAAACCCAAAGGTCTTTTTGTTGAGATACCTTTCTTTTGGAGATTGGAGATAGGTAATTCCCATCCTAAATCTTTGTGAAATTCTCTATAAACTTTGTCTCCAGGAAATCCATCCTTAGCAGACCAAACGGGCAAAGTTGACTCACTATCTCTTCCAAAAAAAGCAACTCCTTTTTTTGAGCAGATTGGAGCGTACACACCATACCTTGGCCTTGGTGTAGAGTTTAGAATCCCATGAGCGTCTAGGATTGCATATCTTATTCCCGAATCAAATAGTATTTCATCTAAATTCTCATAATATGCACATTCAGGTAACCAAATACCTAAAGGCTTAGTTCCAAAAATATTTTTATGGCTCCTAATTGCTGTATTAATTTGTCCTTTAACAGTTTCAGGATTCTCCCTTAGAATTGGTAAATACCCGTGAGTAGCAGCACAAGTAAGAATATCCAAATTTCCAGAGTTATTTAAAACCCTAAATTTCTCAATTAAATTTCCAGAACAATTTTGCCAATATAAATATTTATCAGCAAGATTTTTCATTAAAAATGCAGAGGCTTTTTTTTCTTCCAGAGGCAGTTCGTTTAAGAAATCATTCCTTGTTTTAATCCAGTTTGGGAAAGTTTCTTGAATTTTTTTATTATTTAGAAGTGATAATAAAGTTGGAGATAAACTAATAGTAAGTTTTGTATTTTCAGGATTTTCATTTTTGGAAGATTCTATTGATTGCAGTAGTGGTATATAACATTCCAAAATCGCCTGAAATAACCAATCCTCTTCTAGAGAGTTTTTTTCATTTTTTCTGACATAAGGTAGGTGAGCATGTAAAATTATCGCTAACTGACCTAAAACGTTTTTTGAGGGGTATTGCCCATTCATACTTTTTATAATTTATGCCTGTAATTCTAAAAAATCAAAATTAACCATCTATAAAAGGAAGCTTTTATCCTAAAAGAATACTTTAATAGTTTAAGTATTTCATTTTTTTCCACTGAATTTTAACCAATATTGTTTAAGTTATAAACTTTCATCAGATTTTTAATGAACTAAATCTAGTCAAAATTTTTTAATTAGCTTAATATAAGCTTAAGTTATTCTGTTTAATGTCAAAAGATCCTGAAAGAATTTTGATATTTGATACAACTCTTCGAGATGGAGAGCAATCACCTGGTGCCAGTTTAAATCTTGAAGAAAAACTTGCTATAGCCCATCAATTAGCAAGATTAGGTGTGGATGTTATTGAGGCTGGATTCCCTTTCGCAAGTCCAGGAGATTTTAAAGCAGTTAATAAAATTGCCAATGCCGTAGGGAAAGAAAATGGCCCTATAATATGCGGCTTGGCTAGAGCATCCAAAGGAGATATAAAAGCATGTTACGAAGCAGTAAGTCCAGCCCCGAAAAAAAGAATACATACTTTTATTGCGACAAGTGATATTCATCTTAAACATAAACTTAAAAAATCCAGAAAAGATGTTCTTCAAATAGTTCCAGAAATGGTTAATTATGCTAAATCTTTTGTAGATGATATTGAGTTTTCTTGTGAAGATGCCTCAAGGAGTGATCCTGATTTTTTATACGAAGTTATTCAACTAGCAATTTCTGCGGGAGCAACAACAATTAATATCCCTGATACTGTTGGATTTACAACTCCTAGTGAATTTGGCAACCTAATTGCCGACATAAATAAAAATGTTCCAAATATTGATGAAGCAGTAATCTCGGTTCATGGCCATAATGATTTAGGTTTAGCAGTAGCCAATTTTCTTGAGGCCGTAAAAAATGGAGCAAGGCAACTAGAATGTACTATTAATGGGATTGGTGAAAGAGCAGGGAATGCCTCTCTAGAAGAATTAGTAATGGCACTGCATGTTAGGAAAAGTTTTTTTAATAGTTTTTTCAAAAGAAATGCAGATTCACCAACTCCTCTTACGGCTATAAGAACAGAAGAAATAACAAAAACCTCTAGGCTTGTTTCCAACCTAACTGGAATGACCGTACAACCTAATAAAGCAATTGTGGGAGCTAACGCTTTTGCGCATGAGTCAGGCATTCACCAGGATGGGGTTTTAAAAAATAGACTAACTTACGAAATTATCGATGCAAAAACTGTTGGTTTAAGTGACAACAAAATATCTTTGGGAAAACTTAGCGGAAGAAGTGCAGTAAGAGCCAGATTAGAAGAGATGGGATATGACCTGAGCCGAGAAGATTTAAATGATGCTTTTGCTCGTTTTAAGGATTTAGCTGACAGGAAAAGAGAAATTACTGATAGAGACTTAGAAGCAATTGTTAGTGAACAAGTTCAGCTCCCAGAAGCTAAATTTCAATTAAGTCTTGTACAAGTAAGTTGCGGTAACGCATCTAAACCTACTGCCACCATTTCGCTTCTAAACACGGAAGATAATAGTGAGGATACCGCTGTATCAATAGGTACTGGGCCCGTTGATGCTGTTTGTGAGGCTTTAAATAAATTAGCTAAAGTTCCTAATGAATTAATTGAATTTTCTGTTAAGTCGGTAACAGAAGGAATTGATGCTTTGGGCGAGGTAACAATAAGAATAAGAAGGGATAATAAAATATATTCTGGTCATTCCGCTGATACGGATGTTGTAGTTGCTGCAGCTAACGCTTACGTTAATGCTTTAAATAGACTTGTATTTTCTGAGAAAAAAAATTCAATTCATCCACAATTTGATAATTTAGAAAATTCTGATAATTCATTTCTATCTAATCCTGCAAATTAAATTATTTCTTAGGATTATTAAGTAGCATAAAAAAATAGTGTCTTAATACTGTAGATTAAATTAATAGTTAAAGCAGTAAATAATGAGAGAAAGGTTATTTGGATATTGGGCACTTTCGTGGGTTGGCTTAATCAGCAACATTATTGCACTACCAATAATCGCTTTAATAATTAGTTATGGGCCTCCACTAAAAGTTGCAAATATAACTCTTGCCATAAGTCTTGGATGGCCTGCTGCAATTGTTGGAATAGTTTCTTCAGCTGCTCTTTTAGCAGAAAGAAAATGGGGAGTAACTTTAACTCTAGTATCTTTATCAATGGTAATTTCTGGTATGGGTCCTTATTCAGTTGTAAGGTTAATAACTCTTCAAGACATTTATGGAATTGGTGGCTTTACTCTTTTAACAACATTATTAAGTACGTTAGCTCTTCTTTATTGGTGTAATCCAAAACATCGAAGAAGTATTAGGCTATAAAATTGAAAATTAAGAAAAAGTATTATTCTTACTAGTTGGATACTGAATTCTTCTATGTCTAATTCTTTTCCACACATTCAAGAATGCTCTTTTTATTAGAAAAATTTCTCCTTTCGATAAATTACTATCATCTAATTGCCCATCTTTTTGACGCGAGTAGATAATATTAGATATTGTTTCTAAAGCTTCTTTATCAGTTGCATTAATATTCATAGCTCTTAGTGCTGCTTCACATCCATCAGCAAGCATTAAAATAGCTGTTTCTTTTGACTGAGGAATAGGACCTTTGTATCTAAAAAAATATTCATTAATGTCAAGATTTTTTTCTTTAGCTTTTTGAAAAAAATATCCCATTTTTAGGGTGCCTTGATGTTCAGGAATAAAATTAGCTATCAGTTTAGGTAGTCTATTTTTTCTTGCAAATTTCAAACCTTCATCAACGTGTGCCTGTAATACTTCTGCACTTTTAATAGGATCATCTAATTCGTCATGCGGATTTTTGGAACCATCTTGGTTTTCGATAAACCAGTTAGGAGCATGTAATTTACCAACATCATGATATAACGCTCCAGTTTTAATAAGATCAATATCGCCTCGAATCATTCTTGTTGCTTCCTCTGCCAAGCCACAGATAAGTAAGGTATGTTCAAAAGTACCAGGAGCTTCAAGAGACAATCTTCTAATTAGTGGTTTTTCCTTATCAGCCAATTCGAGTAATCTTGCTTTAGTTAATAATCCGAATATCGATTCAAAAATAGGGATAAATAAAATTGTAAAAAGCATTACTATTGCCAATAGTAAGGAATCAGAAAATATATCCCTATTAGCTAAAACAAAATCTTGCTCATTAAAAAGTGTAATTTCATCTTTACCTATCATTATCCATTGACTCAAGAACGACCCTATGGGGACAAAAATTGATAGTTGAAGTAACTGAGCTCTACTTCTTATTCTTCCTCCAAGTAGAGATACGACTGAAGAGCAAACTAATAAAATAAAAAATAAATTATTATTTATAGCAATTGCTGGGTCTGGCCAACTAAAGCTTGCTATTGATACCCAAGCTAAAGCAGTTATACTTCCCATACCTTGAGATATTATTAATGCAGGTGGAATAATAATAGATAATGGACTTATAGTTGAAGCCAAGGCTAATTTCGTAACTTGTACTGCTAAAAGTAGAGTTATGATAAAGAAAATTTGCCTTGAAGAAATTGTGGGATTCTCTTTTTTTGAAACTAATATCAAAACTCCGGAACAAGTAAGTATTTCAGTAAAGGTTAAAAGCCAAGAAAAAATATCTTCGATATTTAAAGGCGAGATAAGGAGCAGTTTATAAGAAGAAATTATTGAAATTAAAATGCATACTAAAAAAATTATGAGATTATCTATTCTTGAAATTTTAATAGGTTGTCTTACTGGAACTTGACTTCTTCTCCAAAGATAAAACAATTTCTTCAAGGGAGTTGTGATGTTTTGCACAGAATATTAATAAATCTATTTGAATAATTTAAGATTATAGGCATGCTAGGTGTAAAAAGGAGATGTTTATCTAAATGTCATTAAAATTGGACGGTAAAAAATTATCTCTTGAAATTGAAGAAAGATTAAATGACTATATCTCTAGTAATATAAAAATTGCAAAAAAAGCACCCAGTTTAGCTGTAATAAGAATAGGTGAGGACCCTGCGAGTGGTGTTTACGTAAATAACAAGGAGAAGGCATGTTCAAGGGTTGGCATAAAGAGCTTCATCTTTCATTTAAAAGATAGTGTAGAGCAAAAAGAAGTTGAACAATTAATAATCAAACTTAACTCTGATAAGGATATTGATGGAATATTACTACAACTTCCCATCCCAAAGAAGTTTGATGATGAAAAACTGATTAGCCATATTAATCCAAGCAAAGATGTAGATGGATTAAATGAGATAAACATTGGCAAATTAGTGAAAAATGAGCCTGCCATGAGATCATGTACACCAGCAGGAATTATTAATTTATTAAGATCCCAAAATATTACAATTGAAGGTAAGAAAATTGTTGTTATTGGAAGAAGTTTGCTTGTTGGGAAGCCCTTATCGCTTATGTTATTGAATTTAAATGGCACGGTAACAATGACTCATTCAAAAACATTAAACTTGAAAAAGGTCTGTAGAGAAGCAGATATTCTAATTGTGGCTGCAGGAAAACCCAATCTTGTAGATTCGAGTTTTGTGAAAGAAGGAGCAGTAATTATTGATGTTGGAATACATAGATTAAAAAGTTCCGATAAAAATCAAACCAGATTATGTGGAGATGTATTATTAGAAGATGTCATTTCTAAAGTATTTGCTTACACACCTGTACCAGGAGGTGTTGGACCAATGACAGTAACAATGTTACTTGTAAATACTATTTTTAGCTGGCAAAAACAATTTGGTTTATCATCAACTCTTAATGACCTTTTGCCATAAATACAAAGATGAAAAAAATTTTACTAAATATACAAAATGACTGAAGTTATAAATAGTATTTCTGATTTTGAAAAATATCTTAAAAACACAAAAAAGGTTGTAGAGGAAGCACTTGATTTTTCCTTAGGTCCTGAGAATCCAGAAATATTAAGAGAATCAATGAGATATTCCCTTTTAGCTGGAGGGAAAAGAATACGTCCAATTTTATGTTTAGCATCTTGCTCACTGGCTGGAGGCGAACCATCTCTTGCTGTTCCTACTGCTGTAGCGATAGAAATGATCCATACAATGTCTTTGATACATGATGATCTACCGGCTATGGATAATGATGACTTGAGAAGGGGTAGACCGACAAATCATAAAGTATATGGAGATGCAATAGCTATTCTTGCAGGGGATGCCTTGTTAACAAGGGCCTTTGAAATGGTCTCTTTAAGAAGCCCTGGGGTTGATCCAAATAGATTATTAAATGTAGTTGGCGAATTATCCCTAGTTGCAGGTGCCCCAGGCCTAGTCGGGGGACAAGTTGTTGATTTGGAATGCGAAGGCAAAGAAGTCGACCTTGAAACGCTCGAATATATTCATCTTCATAAGACTGGGGCTTTATTAAAGGCTTGCGTAAGAACAGGTGCGATGATTGCAGGCGCAAATAAAAAACTATTACAAGCTCTAACAACGTATGCAGAGGGAATTGGTCTAGCTTTCCAAATAATAGATGATATTCTTGATTTAACTTCCAGCAGTGAAAAGCTTGGTAAAACTGCAGGCAAAGATCTTTTAGCTGACAAAACTACTTACCCTAAATTACTTGGAATGGAAGAGTCGAAGAAAAGAGCATTTGATTTAGTTGAAAAAGCAAAAAAAGCAATTGAACCGTGGGGTAAAGATGCTAAATATTTAATATCGTTAGCCGACTTTATTACGAATAGAGACAGATAATTAATTTTAACTTATGTCTGAACTATTTCCCTTTTTTAATAATTCAGTTCTTTTCTGGAGCTTATTATCCTGTTTGCTAGCTCAATTTTTTAAAATTGTATTTAATTTCTTTTCAACTGGTGAGATAAGATTTGGAATTATGTTCGAGACTGGGGGTATGCCTTCCAGTCATTCCGCTTTAATAACTGGTGCTACATCTGGTATAGGTTATGAATTGGGATTTGATAGCTCAATATTCGCATTATCAGTTGCTGTAGCTTTAATAGTTATGTATGACGCAAGTGGTGTTCGAAAATCAGCTGGAATTCAAGCTGCTGAAATCAATAAACTGTCAAAAAAACTAGATCCTCAATCTCAATTACTTTTAAAAGAAACCCTGGGCCATACAAAAATTGAAGTCATGGTGGGGAGTTTTTTAGGACCATTAATCACTTTGCCTGGAATGTTTTTTTTAGGTTCTCCTCTCAAAATATTTGATTTGATAATAAATTAAAAATGCTTTGAAGAACTAGTTTGGGTGGCATCTATAAAGTTTTTTGCGACTTCTGGAGAACTTGGTAGATGTAAGTGAATCCAACTTGCATGTAATTTTTCATCACAAAAGCCTTCATTTTTGTATTCAGTATCCCAAGATTTAATTTTCCATGGGTAAGAAAGTTTCTTCTGATGCTCAGCTTTTCCGAAATCAAGTTCAGATAAATTATTTTCAATTTCCCAATAATGAAATTCATGTCCTCTAATTAATTGATTTTGTTTAATGATCGGAGTATCTTTTAAACCCTCAATATATCTATAACCTACTGAAAGTTTACTTTTTCTTGATCCAAAAGGAAGGATGCCACTCATTTTATGATTATTGCCATTTTTGTCTTTTATAAAGTGTCCTAAAATCATCATCCCTCCGCACTCGGCATATATAAATCCATTTTTGCGAAATTTCCTTAACGAATTTAAGCTTTTTATAGAGTTACTTATATGATCAGCATATTTTTCAGGAAACCCCCCAGGAATAATTAAAGAAGAAGCCTCATTAGGTATTTCTTCATCATCATAAATACTCCATGAAATCAATGGTATGCCTATTTCACTCAGAAACTCCTTAGTTTCAGGGTATTGAAAATGAAAGATTTTATCTTCTGCAATTGCGATAGGCTTACTTTTGTCTATTTTTAAATGTTTAAAATTGACAGAATTAAATCTTTTCTTTTGAGGAGATTTCAGAAATTTAATTAGAGAAAATACATCAAGATTTCTTTCGGCAAAATTTGCAAAATATTCAACATCAATTTCCTTACCATTATCCAATGGGGATACCAAACCTAAATTAGCTTTATTTAAAGTTATTTTTGAATCAGATGGTAAAAAACCAAGAATTTCGATGTCTTCATTTTTAAATACTTCTTTGATTAATTTTTTATGTCTATCTGAATTAACGTTGTTAAATATAATTCCTGCTATTGACAACTCACTATCGAAATCTCTAAAACCTCGAAAAGTAGCCAAAAGAGAAGCTACTTGACCTCTAGCATTAACAATAAAAATTACTGGAGCATTCAGAAGTTTAGAGATATTAGCTGTGCTGGAAGTGGTTGTTGACCCTAGTCCATCAAATAGACCCATTGCTCCCTCAATTAATGAAAATTGATATTTCAAAGAATGTTTAAAAAAACTTTCTTGAACCCATTCCTCACCACTTAAAAAAATATCTAAATTCCTACAAATAGGTTGGCCAATTGAACTAAGTTGTTGTTGATCGAGATAATCTGGGCCAACTTTGAAAGTTTGTATCTTTATACCTTTTGAGAACGCCCAACAAGATATCAAAAGAGATAATGTAGTTTTCCCACTATCAGTTGAAGGAGAAGATATTACACAAGGCATCTATTAGTTATTCAAACCATTAAATATTTGAAGAGCTATTTTAATAGAATTTTCAAAAAGAGGACTGGTATTACCTCTACTACTTCCCAATAATTTACTAACATCGTACTCTGATGTAGAAAAAGAATTTGGAACAACTTGTTCTATTAATTCCATATTAGCCATTCCTCCTGCCTCAAGTCTCATACATTCCACTGATTCACAGCCAAGTATTACACAAGTGTTATTTTTTTGAACCTCACTAATTTTTGAAATCAGCCTCAATCCAATAACTTGTCCTAAATGAATACTTGGATTTCCCAAAGATAAGGGATTAATTGATGTAGAAATTATTTCGCCATTAATTCTTTCAAACTCTATTTTTGTTGATTCTGTATCCCTTTCAACTCTTAGAAAAGACCAACCAAGTTTATCGCAAATCCATGAAATCAAAAACAAAGCTTGAATCATATGATCTCCGGCGATATCAATGTCAATATCAGTAATATGATCTAAAATTGGTCTCCTCGAAGGCGGATCAAAAATCATTGCCAATGATTCCCTCCAATTTTTCAATCTAACCCAATTCAAATCATTAATAGCTTTATTTGAATTATTTAATTGATCTAAAACTTTTAAACATCTTTGAGGCGATCCAAGAGCAGTATCAATTATTAACCTTTGACCATAATCAGTGAAATATGCGAAGATTTCAGGCGACTCATCTAAGCTTCCATTCCACCACAACCACGAAGGTAATTCATCAATAGATAATTCATCAATTATTTTTAATCCTTTATTAGATATTGAGGCCGAGCCACCCCTAATAACAACTAAATCCCCACAAATAGGTTGCATAGCTGGGGTATCACTTAATGGACAGTAAGCGGATACAAAAGTTTTGATATCTGAATTTTTATTTAATGTTGGCGCTAGAGTTATTAATCTTCTTGGATTCAATGTACTTATCGTTGATTCAAAAAATTGTCCTCTAAAATCTTCAAAGTCTTTATTAGATAAATTTTCCTTCAACAAATTCAGTAATTCTTTACTACTGAGTGAAGTTGTAATAGGAAGTCCTTGATCTAATATAAATTTTTTAGCAACTTCAATTATCTCTGGACTTAAATTTCCAGTAATTGGTCCATTTACTAATCCTTTATGAACTAAACATTGTTCTAGCCAAGCAGGCTGCCAGACCATTAATGTGAAAGTATTAGCTCCACTATTATCTTTATCTTCTGAAATCCATAATTTATTAAGGTAATTAGAAATTTCCTGATAAGGCAGCTCTAAAGGGGTTTGTAGTGTAAGTTGAGGTTTCATTTTTAGGGTCTACGCCAGAAAATATTATCTTTTGAAATTAATTGATCTGACTCAGGTGGTCCCCATGTCATAGATTCATAATTATAAATAGGTAATTTCCAAGGAGAATTATCCATCAATTCTATTAATGGAGTATAAAGTTTCCAAGCTGCCTCTACCTCATCACTTCGAGTAAATAATGTTGGGTCAGAAAGCATTGCATCAGCTAATAATCTTACATAGCCTTCATCAGAGGGTTCTCCAAATGATTCATCATAAGAAAATTCCATCTCAACAGGTCTTGATTTCATTCCAGAACCAGGAGATTTTACCTCAAATTTGAAAGTAGCACCTTCATTTGGCTGAATTCTAAGGACAAGTTGATTTGGGGCAGGATTTATTATTGTTGATTCAAATAAATGAACAGGAACGTCTTTAAAAGTCAAGACTATTTCTCCAAGTCTTTTAGGTAGTCTTTTACCTGTTCTCAAATAAAAAGGAACCCCTTGCCAACGCCAATTATCCACGAAAACTTTTGTAGCAATATAAGTTTCTGTTGTGCTGTTACTATTAACACCATCTTCCTGCCTATATCCTTTGAGTCGATTTGAAATATTCCCTCCCTCTCCATATTGACCTCTTATGCAACAATTCCACGGTTCATTTTCGTCAGCAAGTTTAGAAGCTTGAAGAACCTTAGCTTTTTCATTTCTTATTGCTTCTGGTTCAAATTTTCCAGGAGGTTCCATTGCAGTAACTGCAAGCATTTGAGTCATATGATTTTGAAGCATATCCCGTAAAGCACCAGAGCTTTCGTAATAACCTGCTCTATCTTCAACACCAACTGTTTCAGATGAAGTAATTTGAACACTTGATATATAATTCCTATTCCAGATTGGTTCAAAAATAGTGTTAGCAAACCTCAAAACAAGAATATTCTGAACTGTCTCTTTACCTAAATAATGATCAATCCTATAAATTTGACTTTCTTCAGCACAACTTTGAACGATCTTATTCAATTTTTTTGCACTTGAATAATCTCTTCCAAAAGGTTTTTCAATTACTAAACGACTTTTCTTAGGGTTATCTAAAAGGCCAGCCCCTTTAAGAGCTTTACATCCACTTGCATAAAAATTCGGAGATACTGATAAATAAAATGTTCTATTCCCATGAGTAGCTTGTGTTTTATCAATTTCATTTAATCTTCTTGAAAGCCTAACGACATGATCACTTTGTTGTAGGTCAACTGGTTCATAGAAAAGATAATTAGAAAATTGTTCCCACTCCCTTTCTTTCCCAGATATTTGATTTGATAACTTTACTTTCATCTTTTCTCTAAACTCATTATCAGTCCAAGGTCTTCTCGCACAACCAACTATTCCAAATTCACTAGGGATTCTTCTTTGCAAATAGAGTTCGAATAAGGCTGGTATTAATTTTCTATGAGTAAGGTCTCCACTAGCGCCAAAAATTACTAAGCTTTGGGGAGATATGACTCTTTCCTGCCGTAAACCTAATCTTAGAGGATTACTTAAAGTTGAAGGCATATTTTTAGTATTCTTTATTTAAAATCCTCTTTTTTTTAAATATTAGCTACAAATTGTGTCTAAACCAAAAAGTATTTAGTATGTGAAACTTAAATCTAAATGTCAAAGGTTTAGTAAGTTTCTACGTGCCATCTTCCTGCTTTTTTTAGTTGAGGTCTTAATTCTGACCAGTTCAATCCTTTTTCTTCTGCTGCCTTAGTCATTGCTTCATCTATTCCAGGTTCCATACCCTTTAATCCACAAAGATAAATATGTGTCTTTTCATCTTCAATCATATTGAAAAGTTCATTGGCTGACTCTAAAACTCTGTCTTGTATGTACATTCTTCCACCTTTTGTATTTTGCTGCTCGCGACTAATAGCTTTTGTATATTTAAAATTATCTGGATTCTCAGCAATGTATCTTTGAAGATCTTCTTCGTATAACAAATTAGCTGATTTTGGAGCACCCATAAATAACCAAGCTTTACCTTTGAAATTCCATTTATTTTTTTCTTTTTCAGTTGGTTCGAACATTCTTCTTAAATAAGCCCTCATTGGTGCTATTCCAGTTCCAGTGGCTAACATAACAATGTTTGCGTCCTCCTCATCAGGAAGAAGCATTTCTTTACCAACAGGACCTGTTATTTTTACTTTATCTCCAGGCTTAATATCACATAAGTAAGTAGAGCAGACACCATTAATGGTTTCACCATCTTTTTCATACTGAAGCTGTCTTACACAAAGAGAAACTGTATTTCCATTAAAGTCATCACCGTGTCTAGTGCTAGCTATTGAGTATAGTCTTAATTTATGAGGTTTTCCATTAGCATCTTCACCCGCAGGCATGATACCAATACTTTGGCCTTCTACATAATTTAAAAATGGATCACTATCTTTAAGGTCGAAAGTTATGTGATTAACTCTACCAATTGCTCCTTCTTTGAGAAGACTATAGTTTTCAATAACTGTTCCCTCATATGGTGTTTTAGGTCGATAAATGTTGACTGGAACATCTGCATGTTTTTTCTTAACTATTTTTGGAGCTTCTGTTTTTGGATCTTCTGTTTTTGGAGCTTCTATTTTTGAAACAGCGACTTTTTTAGTTTCCACAGCTTTTACCTCAGGTTTTTTTGTTTTTGCTTCTTCAACAAACTTTAAAGCTCTTTTATTAAAAGTTGTGAGTATAAAATAAAAAACAGCTATTACTACTGGTATATGAGCTAATCCGCCTGCGATTACTTTTGCTTGTGAATACATTTTTTAGATTTCTTTTATAAAAGATTATCAATTTGTAGTTTAATTTGTAGTGATTTTACAAAAATGGTTACGTTTTGAGATCGGGATAAATAAAAGAAATTATTTTAATTTTTCAGTATTTGTTGTTTTTATCAGTATAGTTACACAGAAATAATTTTTTATCTAATTAAAAAATTCATTTATGAATAATCCTCAAGAATCAGAAGATCATTCTAAGAACAATGATTACAGGACAATTGAGCAGACGATGGAGAAGTTTTCCGGTGGGACAAGACGACTGGCAGCTCAACTTACAACTTCTGCAAGTTTTGATTCTTTGTGGAGTGTTTTAACAGATTATGATCGACTAAATCTCTACATACCAAATCTTTTATCGAGCAAAAAAATATTTCAGAAGGGAAATAATGTCCACCTTAAACAAGTTGGGGCTCAGGATTTCCTTGGCATGAAGTTTTCAGCTGAAGTAACTATAGATTTATTTGAAGATAAGGAGCTTGGCCTCTTAAAATTTAATTTAATAAAAGGAGATTTCAGAAAGTTTGAGGGTAGTTGGAAAATTCAAAATATTAAAAATACTTCAACAAACTCATTAATTTATGATCTTACTGTTCAAGGTTGTCAGTGGATGCCAATAGGGATGATAGAGAAAAGACTGAAAAAGGATCTTTCAGAAAATTTAATTGCCGTAGATAGGCAAGCAAAATCATCAAAAAGATCGTTATAAATTTAAATTAATAGCCCCAAGGGGATTCGAACCCCTGTCGCCTCCGTGAAAGGGAGGTGTCCTAGGCCTCTAGACGATGGGGCCAGGAAATTAGCATGACAGCTTATTAAAAACTAAGAGTAAGGCTAGCCTTTCGTCAAGTATTGTTGCTCTTTGTTTTGTCCTTGCCACACAGGAACTGTGAAATGAAAGCAGGAACCTTCCCCTACTTCAGATACGACCCATATTCTTCCTCCATGGACTTGTACTATTCTCCTACATACTGATAACCCTATACCAAATCCTGAAGTTCCTTCAGAAGTCTGTGGAAGTCTAACCCTATCTAGAAAAATTCTTTTTTGTTCGCTCGAAGGAATACCTGCACCTTTGTCACAAATTGTTATTTCTACCCATTGATTTGTCTTATGAATCATAGTGATTTTTATAGATCCAGAATCTTTAGAAAATTTAATAGCATTTTCAATTAAATTTAAAAATACTTGCCTCATTCTTCTTTGATCTGCAAATACACTTGGCAGATCAGATGGAATATCAGTATCAATTTCAATATTCCTTAATCTCCACAATTTTTCTAATTCGAGTATTACTTCAGCACTAATATTACCTAAATCAATTTTCTGAGGATTAAATAATGCTTCCCATTTAGTTGTTCCAACCTCTAAAAGATCCTGAGATAAAAGTTCAATCTCTTCAAGACGTCTTTTAATAACCTCCTGCAATTTTGAAATATCTATTTGTCCGAGTTTTTGACTTTGAACAGCCAAAGTAGCAGCAGTTAAAGGTGTTCTTAATTCATGCGCGACCATTCTTAATAATCTTTCCTGAGATTCTATTCTTTTTGTTAATGTCTCATTTTCTTGTCTTAAAACAAGAAGTTCGTCTTCCAATAGAAATTCTTTTTGAGTTCTTATTGAATCAATTTTAGATGGCTGCAAATTAATCCCAAGATTTTTTGTTAAGCCTTCCTGTGACCACCTTGGCAACCATTTTTGCAACTGAGAGAAAATATTACTTCCAGCAAATATTTGCTTTGGAGCTGGGGAAACCTTTATAAGAGCAGGAATAGCGACTAATCTATGCAATTCAAGTAATTCTGGTTGCTCTGTGGGTTCTGAGATCTGAAGAGATGTCTCAAATTCACAATTATCTGATTCTAAATAAGCTATTAATGACTTAATATCATTACTAGAAAGTTGATCTCTAGCTGCCACAAGTATTAATTTTAGCTCTTTTTTATCATTCAAATGAATTCCTCTGAAGTGTTGAAAAGCTGTTAATCCTTATAAACACCTTAAGATATTTTTTTTTATTTTACAGATAGGCTATTAAATAAATAGGACTTTTTTATAAATGGTTGCTATTAATCCAAAGAAAAATTTACATTTTGGTGAAAACCCTCCTGAAATCAACTTAAATAGTAATTTAAAAAGGTGGTTTTCCAGGAATATTGGATTATGGAAATCTAATAGAACGTATTTTCTCGATGAAGCACAAAAAACTTATAACTTAAGTATGAATGTAAATATTCAAGCTCTCGAGAGTAAGTCAGAATGGGAGTCGCATTATAAATTTACTTGGTATCCAGAAAAAAAATATAATTTCTTTGACGAAAATCCCCAGTATAAAGAACGAGGAGAAATGCATGCATTTTTAAAAGGCCATCAACTTAAGAGGGAAAAATTTTATTTAAGTAATGATGAAGGCATTTCAAATATTAAACAAGTCGACGAACACGAAATGATTTTTGAATCTTCTTACAAAGATTGGTATATTATTGAACATACAAGACTTGTAGATTCTGATAATTATAGATTTAGGGTTATATATTCATGGAACAAAGATATGCTTAAAATAGTAGAGAATCATCACGAAATTAAAATTATTAAATAAATTCCGTGGGCAGTTTAGTTTAAAAAATAAAAAATGTTATCTTTAATAATATGAATTAAAAATAAATCAAATATGAGTTTAAAAATATCTAAAATTTTTGCTATTCCTCTAATTTTTTCATCTTTTTTATTTGATACAAATAATGAATTTAATAAAGTAAATGCAAATGTTAAAAATTCGCCTGCCAATAAAAATGATTTAGATTTATATCATGGGATGGGGGTTTCATTTCTATGTAATGCGACAAGAAAAGGATTTGATCTGGATTTCCCAAAAACATTAAACGTTGCCTCAGCAACATTCGCATCAGTAGTATCACAAAAACATGGAGGAAAAATAATAGAGAAAAAGAAAGAACAAACAGTTGATATGAAACAATTACAATTTATTGCATCTCTGCAATTAGTTGAATCAGCTCTTCAAGTATGTCCAGATAATGTTCCTGAAAAGATAGAAGAACAATTTAAGATTGAAACTGAGAGACTAAAGAAATTACAAGGTTTGTAAAAAATAATTTTTTTATCTAAACATAGAACTAACAGAACTTTCTTCGTGGATTCTCCAGATAGCTTCCCCCAGCATATTTGCGACGGAAAGAACTTTTAACTGTGGAAAATTATCTTTATGTATAACTGGTATGCTGTTTGTCACAATAACTTGTTCGAAAAGATTCTTAGAACTTAATCTTTCATAAGAAGGAGGAGAAAATACAGCATGTGAGGCACATGCAAATATTCTATTAGCTCCTTCTTTTTTTAATAAATTTGCTCCAGAACAAATTGTACCTCCCGTGTCTATCATGTCGTCTATAAGAATAGCCGTTTTACCTTTGACTTCACCGATAACTGTTAGACTTTCAGCGATATTATGAGCAGCTCTCCTTTTATCAATGATCGCCAACGGGGCATCCTTCATTAATTTCGCGAACGCTCTTGCTCTTGCCACACCGCCTACATCAGGAGAGACTACAACTATTTCTTCTAAATTTAGAGATTCTAGATAATCAATTAATACAGGTGAACCGTAAATATGATCACATGGTATATCGAAGTAGCCTTGAATTTGAGCTGAGTGTAAGTCCATCGCTAAAACCCTATCAACTCCTGATTTCTCTAGTAAATTGGCAGTTAATTTTGCAGTAATAGACTCTCTTCCTGAGGTTTTCCTATCTGCCCTTGCATATCCAAAATAGGGAATTACAGCCGTTATTTGTCTTGCAGAAGCTCTCTTGCAAGCGTCAACCATGATCATGAGCTCCATTAAACTATCGTTTACAGGAGCGCATGTAGGTTGTATAAGAAATACATCACAACCTCTAATAGATTGCTGAATCTGAACATAAAGTTCTCCATCTGCAAACCTTTTTGATATTAAAGGTACATTTTCAATCCCTAAGTATGATGCAATTTCTTCAGCTAACTTTGGGTTTGTTGTCCCACTTACTAACCTTAATCTACTATTAGTGAGATTAAAGTTCGATTCTTTACTCTGCATTGCCGTGATAAAACTTGTCACGAAATTTGCACCATAAAACTATATTATCATCGTAGTCGTTTATGTGAATTTCGCAAAAGATAATGACTAGATATTTTCAAAAGTCACCTCAATTATGCAAAAAATTGTTGATTAAAAATTCGAATTTTTATTTACCCAGACTTAAAAATCATAAATGATATTTGTCAATTAAAAAAAATTTGTATAAGGTTGAATTTAGAGAATTAAAAAAACGTTAAGTTTATAGAATCAAAATATATTGAAAACATGCCTATAGAGTCAATTATTGCAAGAAAATCATTAGGCGTACTTATGCATCCAACATGTATTCCGGGAGGAAGAGTATGTGGAACTTTTGGGAGAGGAGCTAAAGAGTGGATAAAAAAACTTCATAAGCATGGAATTGAATACTGGCAATTTTTACCTCTTACACCTACTGACGCTACAGGTTCGCCATATAGTTCCCCATCTAGTTTTGCACTAAACCCATGGTTTTTGGACATAGATGATTTAATCGAAAAAGGTTTTATCTACATCTCAGATAAAGAAAATCTAGGTCCAACAAATCAGAATAAAGATCATTTTGATTTTGGTATTGCGGATGACCTAACAAAAAAATTAGGTCTCCTCCTTTTGCAAGGTTGGAGTTCACAATCTGAAGAAAGAAAAATTAATTTTAACAAATGGGTCAGTAGGCATTCTTGGGTTGAAGATTATGCAACATTTGTTGTTATCAGAGAGGAATTTAATATGTTGCCTTGGTGGGAATGGCCTCAAAAATTTAAAATAAAAAATAACAAGTTCTTAAAATCGTGGATTAAGAAAAAAAGTGAAGAGATACTTATTAAAAAATTAATACAGTGGCATCTTGATGAGCAATGGAGCGTCATTAAAAACTTTGCAAAATCGAGAAATATTAAACTGATAGGAGATTTGCCTTTTTATGTCTCTAGAGACAGCGCCGACGTATGGAGTAATAAATCATTATTTTCAATTTTTAAAAATGGAGATTTAATCTTTCAAAGTGGTGTTCCGCCTGATTACTTTTCATCAACAGGACAATTATGGGGCACCCCAACTTACTTTTGGACAAAGCATAAAAGGACTAATTTCAATTGGTGGAGAAAAAGATTTCAAAGACAATTTGAACTTGTGGACATATTAAGATTTGATCATTTCAGGGGTTTAGCAGGTTACTGGAGAGTTAATGGCAGTTCTAAAACGGCAATTATTGGAAAATGGATAAATTCTCCAGGTAAATCACTATTAAATAAAGTAAAAAAGGATCTAGGTTGTAACTATCTACCTATTATTGCTGAGGATCTGGGAGTAATAACTCCAGATGTAGAGAAATTAAGGAAAAACTTCGAACTGCCTGGCATGAAAATATTACAATTTGCTTTTGATGGCAATGAAGATAATCCTTATTTACCAAAGAATATTGAAGGAGAAAATTGGGTTGTGTATACAGGTACTCACGACAACTCTACGTCTGTTTCATGGTGGAAAAATTTAGATTATGAATCCCAAAAAAGAATAAAAGATGAGTATAAATTTTCAGAAAGTCCTTCTTGGGATTTAATAGAAATTGGAATGGAGACAAATGCTAATCTATTTATCGCTCCATTACAAGATCTATTATCTCTAGACGATTCAAGTAGATTAAACAAACCTGGGACCACAAAAAATAACTGGAAATGGAAGTTAAATTGTACTTTAGAAGAAATAGAAAATAATATAAAAATGTTTAGTGAGCTAGGAAATAATTTTGGGAGAACTCTAAAATAGATATTGTTAAAAATTATTTATCAATAATTTTATTTTCAATATTTTGAATCTCTATAACATTTACATTTAAAATAAAGTATCTCTTTAATATAAAAATAGTTAAAACTAATATAAAAAAATACAAAAGACTTCCTTGCCAAGTATTGATAAGATCGAATTTCCTAAACATAAAATCCTTTCCCTTTTTCTTCAAAATTTTTCTTTCTTTAACTGCTAAATTTAATAAAGTATTTTTTTTTAATACTAAGCATTCCTCTAATTTAATTAATATAGATCTTATAAAAGGATAATCTGGCCTAATACTTTTATTATTATTTTCAATAGAGTTTATTATTCGTTCAGGGATTTTTGAAATGTATGACAATTCTTTAATTGTAAGGTTTTGTTGAATTCTTGCTTCTTTTACTAACTTTGCAATTTCTAAAGATTGGTCAACCAATCCAGGACTAAGTTCTTTATTTTGTTCAGATTTTTTATTAAATAAAAAGAGATTTTTAAAAATATTCATTTAATCTACCAAAGCTAAATAATCCTTTTACTTCTCATTTTTAAAATATTACATCCAATTCTAATAGAATTAAAATCATAGGTAGTTAATGAACTATAAATATAAAAACTAAACTGTTGAAATAATATTTTGTACTGCACTTTTTGCAATATTTAGAGGGCTAAAAGTATCTCTAATTAAAGCTAAGAGTTTTTTTGCATCAGTAAATTCTAATTTTTCATCTTTTATAAGACTTAAAAGAAGATTCTTCCTAACATCGGATCCTTTTTTACTAACAAATAATTTCAATCCTGCGTTAGCAACTGGTATGAGATCTGAATTAATATTCTCTGAATCTCTAAATAAAATGTTTAATAAACTTTCAACTTTTTCTACTTGGATTTGACCTTTTTTATCAAAAACGACTTCTAAAAGTATGTCTAAAATCTCTTCAGAATTATCAGTCAGTAGTTTTTTAGCAATATATGGATAAGCAATTTTTAAAATTTTAAATTCAGGGTCTAACCTTAGTGCTAAACCTTCTTGACTAACAACGGCTCTTATTATTAAGGCAAACCTACTAGGAACTCTGAAAGGATAGGAATACATTAGTTTTGAGAATTTGTCAGTTACATTTTTAAGATTAAAATTACCAACCTCAGCGCCAAAAGATCCTCCTAGAACTTCTTTTAATGGTTCAACAAGTTTTTGAAGATCTTGTTCTTTGGTTAAAAAACCTAATTTCTGGAAATCTTTTGCGAGAAGATAATATTCTTCGTTGATTATGTGAACAATTGCCTTAATAAGAGTAAGTCTATCTGAATTTGTAATAGTATCCATCATTCCGAAATCAACATAAGCTAGATTCCCACAATCTACATTTCCTCCTTTGAGAGCAAACATATTTCCTGGATGTGGGTCTGCATGAAAATATCCAAATTCAAATAATTGCTGTAGTCCACTGATAACACAAGTTTTAATAAAAGAAGAAGGTATTAAGTTATTTTCCTCTAGTAAAGCTCGATCTCTTAACTTCACTCCATCAATCCAAGAAGTTGTGATAATCCTTTTGGATGAAAACTGTTTTTCTAATTTAGGAATAAAAATATTTGGGTTTTCTTTGAATAAATTTGCAAACCTCAGTGCATTTTCGGCCTCTTTTTGATAGTCAATTTCATCAAAAAGTGCTTTGCCGAATTCATCTATTATTTCTCCTATTCCAACACCTATATTTAATGGTAAGAATGGGGATAAAAAAGTTCCTAAAAACCTTAAGATTACGACATCCCTTCTTATGAGGAAGTACAAATTTGGCCGCTGTACTTTAACCGCTAGATAAGAATTATTTATTTTTGCTTTATAAACTTGACCTAGACTTGCTGAAGCAATAGGACTATCTGGAAACTCTTCAAATAATTCATTAGCAGGTGATCCAAGTTCTTCCTCAATAATTTTTAAAGCAATTTTGTGATCAAATGCAGGGAGATTATCCTGTAAGTTTGTAAGTTCTGTAAGCCAATCTTGTCTAACAAGATCTGGTCTAGTTGAGAGTGCTTGCCCTAATTTGATGAAACAAGGTCCTAAATCTGTTATTACATCAAAAAGATATTTCGAGAGATTTTTTTGTACATTTTTATTTTTACTGTTACCTTGAAAAAGTATTCTTAAAAAAAGAAAAATAAAAGTTAAAAGGATATATAAAACTCTTGGGATAAAAATCCATGGTCTTAACATCAACCAAATTAAATTATCTTTTGCCGAATATTTTGAATAAGATCTTTTCATTAAAATTAAAAATATTAAAAAAGATTAGCTTATAGTTCATTCTATATATGTCAATAATACTTTATGAGCATTTCATCTTTTCTAACTAAAAAGTTTTTAAAGTCTCTATTCTTTCCCGCTCATAACAGAGGGGCCGCTTTACCAAGGAAATTAATAAAGTTATTAAAAAATCCACCTGGGTATTGGGACTTGCCCGAACTGCCAGAAATTGGTTCACCACTATCCCAAAGCGGATTAATTGCTAATTCTCAAAGAGAATTCTCAGACAAATTTGGGGCGAAAGGATGTTTTTTTGGAGTTAATGGAGCTTCTGGATTAATACAATCAGCAGTAATTGCGATTGCGAATCCAGGCGAAACTATCCTGATGCCAAGGAATGTTCATATAAGTGTTATAAAAACCTGTGCAATGCAGAACATAAATCCAATTTTTTTTGACCTAGAATTTTCAAAAGAAACAGGACATTACAAACCAATTACAAAGATTTGGTTGAAAAATGTATTTAAAAAATTAGATTTTGATAAGAATAAAATTGTAGGAGTAATTCTTGTAAGTCCCTCTTATCATGGATATGCCGGAGATTTAGAACCTTTAATAGATATTTGTCATCAAAAAAATTTACCTGTTTTAGTTGATGAAGCCCATGGTTCTTATTTCCTTTTTTGTAAAAACCTTAATTTACCAAAGCCCGCATTATCATCAAATGCTGATTTAGTCGTTCATTCATTGCATAAGTCACTAAATGGTTTAACTCAAACGGCGATACTCTGGTACAAAGGGAATCTAATTAATGAACGTAATTTAATAAAGAGCATTAATTTATTGCAAACTACTAGTCCAAGTTCCTTATTACTTTCTTCTTGTGAAGAGTCTATTAAAGACTGGCTTAATAAAAAAAGTTTATCAAAATATCAAAAAAGAATTTTAGAAGCAAAAAATATCTACAAAAAATTAATTCAAAAAAATATTCCTCTCATAGAAACCCAAGATCCCTTAAAAATTGTATTAAATACCTCAAAGGCTGGAATTGATGGTTTTACTGCTGATAAATTTTTTTATGAAAATGGCCTTATTGCTGAATTACCAGAAATGATGACTCTCACGTTTTGCTTAGGATTTGCAAATCAAAAAGATTTTCTTAATTTATTTGAAAAGTTATGGAATAAATTACTATTAAATTCTAAAAAATCAAAAAGTTTAGAAGTACTCCAATCACCCTTTGAATTAGTTCAAGCACCCGAAATTGAAATTGGGATTGCTTGGAGAAGTGAGACATGTAGTATTCCTTTCTCCCAATCATTAAATAAAATATCAGGAGATATTATTTGCCCTTATCCTCCAGGGATACCTCTACTAGTTCCTGGAGAAAAAATTGATATAGATAGGTTTAATTGGATAAATAATCAAAGTTTATGCAACAAAGATCTGGTAAATTTTAATATAAGAGTCATATAAACATATAAATATCGTATGAGATTAAAAAGCGGCTTACTTATAGGAATTTTTGGTTTAATTGTAGTTTTGTTGGGGGGATGGTTTTTTACATTGGCAACAGCTTTGCTTACATATTTAGCATTATTGGAATTTTTTAGAATGGCAGAATTTAAAGGAATAAAACCAGCTACAAAGACTACATTATTTTCATCTTTCGTTATTATAATTTCCACTTATCTTGAGACCATTGGTTTACTTGATGGAGAAATATCAAATTCAATTTTGCCAATCTGTTCAGTTGGAATATGCACTTGGTTACTTTTGCAACCAAAACCTGGAACAATTTCAGATATTGCAGCCTCTATTTTTGGATTATTCTATTTGGGGTTTTTACCTAGTTATTGGATTAAGTTAAGGGGATTAGATTCAGTGATAATTAGTTCAAATCAGAGTTTTATTTCGTTTGAGAACTTATCAAATACTACAGGCCTTCAATTAACATTAACTTCTTGTTTTTTAATTGTGGCTAGTGATATTGGTTCTTATTTCATTGGGAAGTCATTTGGTAAAACATCACTTTCTCCAATATCTCCGAGCAAAACTATAGAAGGTCTAATTGGAGGAATATCCTGTTCAATTTTATTAGCAATATTTTTCGCATTTTTAATGAATTGGGAAAATCCATTATTTGTTGGTATCTTATATGGAATTTCAATTTCTCTTATGGCACTAGTTGGAGATTTAATTGAATCTATGATGAAGAGAGATGCGAAAATAAAAGATTCCGGAACTTTTTTACCTGGACATGGAGGAATTCTTGATAGAATTGACAGCTACATCTTTACTCCATCTGTTTTGTATTACATTTTTATAATTCTAAAGTATCTAAATTAATTAAAAAATCTTTTATTCCAAAAAATAATCTTGAATAATTTTACTAGATAATGATGGTAAATCTACATGTGGAAGATGACCACAATTTTGCAACCCTACAAAATTTAATTTTTCAATACTTCTTATATTTTTAATTTCTTTTTTTCCAAGAATTCGATCATTTTCTCCACATACTGTTTTAATTGGGATATTTTGGATATATTTATGAGTTCCAGCAAAACCTCCACTTTTTGCAAATGATGCAAGTGAATTTCTCCATCCTTTGCAACCTAGATGAATTGAAGCAATTTGCTCTTCCATCTCACCAACACATTTATCTGGAAAAGCAAATGCTTGCCTACAAAGACTTTTTCTGACCTTAGGCAATCCAAGAAATGAGGCACCGATTTGGTTAAGAGGAAAAGGAATGCTCTTAGGTTTTCCAAATAATCCGGCAGGAGACAAAAGGATAATTTTATCTATATGGTCAGAAATTTCAAAAGCAAGATTTAAAGCTGTTGAGCCCCCCATAGAGGCACCAATAATTTTCAGATTATTTGTTATCTTTAAGGTATTAAGGAGATCAATTAAATGCGAAATTATTTTCGAGGAATTGTATTCATTTGTTGCGCACCTAGGACTAAAACCAAAACCCAACAGATCAGGAATGATAACTTGAAAATTTCTTTTTAGTGATTTATATATTCTCCTGAACTCTAAAAAACTACTGTCAAAGCCATGCAGAAGAAGTATGGGCTGACCTTCTCCTCCAATAACTACTGGGAATTTTAAAGAGTTCCAGTTTTGGTTAAGTTTTATCCACTTAACATCATTTGCCAAATAAAGACCTAAAGGGTCTAATAGTGAGACTTTGGCACTTTCAAAATATTCTGCATTTAAATCATTTAATTGTTCAAAATTGTATTTATTCAAAAAAATTTTTATGTTCTAATTTTTTGTTGTTCAAAATTTGAAATGAGCTCAACAATGTCCCGTTTGTGAATTTCAAAAGGCAAAAAGTGAATCTCAGACTTATCTCGACAAGCAAAATCAGCAATTTTCTCTAAATTGTTATTTTCAAAAACATTTATACCGAGTTGTGCAATAGTAGTTGGCAAATTCAATTCTTTCATAAGTACAAATAGTTGTTTAATTGATTGATCTGCTAATTTATTATTATTTTTCATTTCTTCTAGTCTCAATTGCAATAATAATCCAACCCCAACAATCTCACCATGTAAGAATTTGTTAGGGGTAATTATCTGAGTAATTGCATTATGAATAGCATGTGCTGCTGCAGTCCTACACTTTTCTCCACCAATACCACCTACTAAGCCTGCTGTAAGTCCACATGCCTCTACAGTATTTTGCCAAGACGGATTATTTTCAAATTGAAACTTAAATGCTTTTTCTCCATTTATTAATAGTTGATCTCTTAAAACTCTTGATATCTGAATTGCTTGTTGAACAAGACCATCATCTAATGTTGAACTTGTTATTGAGGATTCGTACCATTTTGCCAAAGCATCTGCTATTCCACTAGCAAGTGTTCTAGATGGAGCTGTTTGAATGAATTTATGATCATAGACTAATATTTTAGGACAAGATCCTAATGCAACATCCTCTATGAATTGGCCATCTTTTGTATAAATATTTGATAGGGCTGTCCAACCTGCACATGTAGAGGCGCTAAGGGGTACTGTAATGCAAGGTATATTTAAAGACTCGGCTATGTATTTTCCACAATCCAGAACTTTGCCACCTCCAGCAGCTATAACAGAATCGTTATTATTCGTTAAAATGATGTCCTTTAATCTTGATATGTCTTCATGACAACAATCAAATTTTAAATTGGCATTATTAACACTAAGGCCTTGATTTTTTAAATCGATAAAAATTTTATTTCTTAGATTATTTGTATTGGTGCTCCTACCTAAAATTAATGGACTTTTAGTTAATTTACTAATTTGAGGTAAAGATTTTTCCCAAGCATACCTTCCCCTAAATATAATTTCTGGAGAGATTGACTGCATATTTACGTTTAATAATTAGAAATTAGCACCTGCTAACTCTTGAGAAGATTCTTCAGGAGAAATATTTATTGTTACTTTTTTATTATCATCTATATCAACTAAAGCCTTATCTCCATCTTTTATTCTCCCAGAGAGAACTTCTTCAGCCAAACTATCCTCTAGTAGACGCATAACTGCCCTTCTCAAAGGTCTTGCTCCGTAGGAAGGGTTATACCCTTCTTCAACAAGCCTTTCTTTGAAAGCGTCGGTTACATTTAAGTTAATACCTTTATCTTGTAATCGAGCAAAAACTTCTTGCAACATTATTTCAGCAATCTCCTTAACTTCATTTTTAGTTAATTGCCTGAAAACAATTATTTCATCAAGTCTATTTAAAAATTCAGGCCTAAAGTATTGCTTAAGTTCTTCATTAACTAAAGATTTTATTCTGTTGTATTGGCTATCTTCAACTGAATCTCCTGAGAATTCAAATCCTAGACCACCGCCACCTTTCTCGATTACTTTAGAACCGATATTAGAAGTCATTATTAACAATGTATTTTTAAAATCTACAGTTCTACCTTTGGAGTCAGTTAATCTTCCGTCTTCAAGTAGTTGCAATAATAAATTGAATACATCTGGATGCGCCTTTTCAACTTCATCAAACAGAACGACTGTATAAGGACGTCTTCTTACCGCCTCTGTAAGCTGACCACCTTCATTAAAACCAACATAGCCAGGGGGAGAGCCTATAAGTTTACTTACTGTATGTCTCTCCATAAATTCTGACATATCTAATCTGATCATTGCTTCTTCACTACCAAAGAAATATGAAGCTAGTGATTTAGTCAATTCAGTTTTACCTACACCAGTAGGACCAGAAAAAATAAAACTTGCGATGGGTCTATTAGGATTTTTCAATCCAACTCTTGCTCTTCTTATCGCTCTAGAAACAGCTTTTACTGCTTCATCTTGTCCAATTAGCCTTTGGTGAAGAGTTTCCTCCATATTAAGAAGCTTGACTGATTCCGTTTCTGTTAATTTTTGAACAGGAACGCCTGTCCATGAAGCCACTATATGTGCTACATCCTCTTCACTAACTAGGGGGCTTTGCAAGAGTTTTGAATCGGTTTCTACAGGCTTATTATCAAAATCAGGTTGATCTAGAGCTGTAGATTCTTTTCTATTATTGTCCAATACCTCTTTAATTTTTGCAGACAATTCCATCTCTTTCTCACGTAATTGGCCAGCTTGATCAAAATTTTGGTCTCTGACAGATTCTTCTTTCTGTTTTTGGATTTGTCTTAGTTCTCTATCTATTTGTTTTGCTTCAGGTGGCAGTTTAGAGTTTATTAAACGTACTCTGCTTCCAGCTTCGTCGATGAGGTCTATAGCCTTGTCAGGAAGAAATCTATCAGATATATAACGATCCCCCAAATGAGCTGCTGCCTCTAGGGCATCATCAGTAATTTTTAAGCGATGATGCTGTTCATAACGCTCTCTAAGACCTTTTAGAATTTCGATTGTATCTTCAATAGACGGCTCCCCTACCATTACAGGTTGAAATCTTCTTTCCAGAGCAGCATCTCTCTCAATATGTTTTCTATATTCATCGAGAGTTGTTGCTCCAATACATTGAAGTTCTCCTCTAGCTAATGCTGGCTTCAGAATATTAGCTGCATCTATAGCTCCTTCAGCAGCTCCAGCACCAATTAAAGTATGGACTTCATCAATAACAAGTATGACATTACCTGCTGATTTGATTTCTTCCATTATTTTTTTTAACCTTTCTTCAAATTCACCTCTATATTTTGTTCCTGCAACCAAAAGTCCAATATCAAGTGTCAAGACCCTCTTATCTTCAAGTATGTCAGGAATATCTCCCGTTTGAATCCTTTGAGCTAAACCTTCTGCGATAGCTGTTTTACCAACTCCTGGCTCTCCAATGAGAACAGGATTATTTTTTGTCCTCCTACCTAATATCTGGACTACACGATCTATTTCTGAATGCCGGCCAACAACTGGATCTAATTTTGACTCACTGGCTAATTTCGTTAAATTTGTACCAAATTCATCAAGAGTAGCAGTTTTTAAGTTGCCTTTAGTGGAACTACCACCTGTGCCAACCTCGGCTGTTTCACCAAGCATTCTTATTACTTGAGTTCTTACTTTGGTAAGGTCAATATTAAGATTTTCAAGAACCCTTGCAGCAACACCTTCGCCTTCTCTTATTAAACCTAATAATAAGTGTTCTGTACCTATGTAATTGTGACCTAATTGACGAGCCTCCTCAAGAGATAGTTCTAAAACTCTTTTAGCTCTAGGGGTGAAAGGTATTTCAACAGCTACGAACCCTGAACCTCTACCTATTATCTTTTCTACTTCTATCCTTGAATCTTTTAAATTAACACCAAGCGACTTAAGAACTTTCGCTGCAACACCAGTTCCTTCTCCAATTAAACCTAAAAGAATTTGCTCAGTTCCAACGAAATTATGACCAAGTCTTCTAGCTTCCTCTTGAGCAAGCATAATGACTTTTATAGCTTTTTCTGTAAATCTCTCAAACATAAGAAGATTAAATTCCTATTAATAACCTACCAGTAATATGTCAATTTTGTGTTCAGAATGAGCTTTTGTGAATACCCAAAAATATAATTTACCTAATTAAAATGAACTTTTTTAGTGCTATAGCAAGAATTAATAGTAATTTCAAGCATTCTGGTTATCCGCACAATTAAATTAAACATTATTTTGTTGTTAAAACTTTTTCTTTTAAAAGAGCATGTGAACCATCTTTATAGTAATTTTTTCTTATTCCGACGGTAGAAAAATCAAACTGACTATAGAATCTTTCAGCAGTAACATTGCTCTCAGAAACCTCCAATAGTAATTTTTTAAGACTTAATTCTTCGCATTTTTTTATTAAATAACACATTAGATAAGAACCAAAGCCCTTTTTCCTAAATTTCTGATTTACAACAAAATAATTTATTTGAGCTTCATCAAGAACAACATGAAAAACACATATCCCAATAACAAAATTTGTAATCAATAACCCAAAGATTTTTGTACCTTCTTTTTTGGATTCGTTGACCCATTGTTTCTTGCTCCACAGGGAAATCGTATCTGAATCTAATTCATAACATAAATCAATATCTTTCTCATTTATTTGTTTAATAGATATCATTTTATTATGTATGTATATTTAGAAAGTTCAAATCTAGAGTCATTATAAAATATGACAGTTTTGGCAAAACTTTATTTTAAAGTTCCCCCATGGAAGAAAAACAATCTTTTTTAAAACAGAAAATCGACTTGGATAGTCCTAATAAAAATATAGTACCTATTACTACCTCCATTGGAGGAGATGGAAAATTATCAGTTGGTGGATGTTCCATTGAAGAATTAGTTAAAAAATATGACTCTCCTCTTTACATCCTTGATGAATTAACTTTAAGAAAATCTTGTAGAGCTTATAAAAAAGCATTAGAAAAATATTACCCAGGGGAATCACTCCCTATATATGCCTCAAAGGCAAATAGCTCCATATTCATGAGTAACCTTGTTTCCTCAGAAGGTTTAGGACTTGATGCGGTTTCTGAGGGAGAATTATTAACTGCTCTTAAGGGTGGGGTACCAAATGAAAAGATTGTTTTTCATGGGAACAATAAATCTGACAAAGAAATAGATTTCGCAATTAGAAATGACATAAAAATAATTGTAGATAATGACTACGACTTAAAAAGATTAGAGGAACTATCAAATTCATTAGATCATGACTTAGAAATCATGATTCGCTTTACTCCGGGAATAGAATGTCATACACATGAATATATAAGGACAGGTTCATTTGATAGTAAATTTGGTTTTGGAATTGAATATTTGAATAATTTATTTGCAATCATAAGCGATACTAAACATCTAAAGTTAAAAGGAATACATGCTCATATTGGATCCCAGATTTTTGAACTTGACCCTCATAAGGATTTAGGTGAAATAATGGTAAAGGTAATTTTGGACGCCAAAAAATTTGGACATAATATTAAAGAACTAAATGTTGGTGGAGGCTTAGGCATTAAATATACAAAAAACGACGATCCACCCTCAATTCATGAATGGGTAAAAACAATTTCCAACTCTGTTGTTAAAGCCTGTAAAAAGTACAATTTAGATCTACCTAAATTGATGTGTGAACCTGGAAGATCAATCGTATCAACAGCCGGCATAACAATTTACAAAATTGGAGCTTTTAAAGAAATTCCTGGAATCAGAACTTATTTATCTGTTGATGGAGGGATGAGTGATAATCCTAGACCCATAACATATCAATCAAATTATTCTGCTTGTTTGGTAAGTAATCCATTTAATATTAATTCCAAAAATAAATATACAATTGCTGGCAAACACTGTGAATCGGGAGATGTATTGTTCAAGGAAATAGAACTAGCAAATTGTAAAACAGGAGATCTAATATGTGTTTTTGGTACTGGTGCATATAATAATTCAATGAGTTCAAATTACAACAGAATCCCAAGACCTGCTGCTCTTTTAGTTTGTGACGGTGAAGCAGAAATAATTCAAAAAAGGGAAAGTCCTTTTGATCTTTTAAAATATGATGTATTGCCTGATCGCTTTATTAAACAAAGTTAGGTACATTTAGATTAATTTTTTATTTAATGTGAATTTCTGGGGGCTAATAAATTTAAAACTTTTATTAGATGTCCTATTTGCAGTTGGTTTTGGACTTTTATTATTTTCTAGAGTCAAAGAACAGAGAACATTATGGCTTTTAAGGGGGTATTTATTTTTAGTTTCAACCGCATGGTTCATTCAAAGATATGCTTACCTTCCATTAACATCAAAGTTAATCGATGCTGTGGTATTAGCCTGCTCTCTCTCTTTAGCAATCCTTTGGCAAGGGGAGCTTAGAAGATTAATGGAATTATTAGGAACTGGCAGGCTAACTGTATTACTAGGAAATCAGCCAAAAGAGTTTCGAGCAACATCAACTACTATTTCTAAGTTAGTTGATACTGCAGGTAAACTTTCACAGAATAGAAGAGGCGCTTTAATCGTTGTTGATTTAGGGAGTGATTTAAGACCTGAAGATTTTTTATATTCGGGTACAAATATTGAGGCACAATTATCAACTGAGCTTTTAATAAATCTTTTTGCAACAGATACCCCGTTACATGATGGAGCTGTTCTTGTGAAAGGTAATAAAATAATTTCTGCTGGCGTAATACTGCCTCTCTCAAGACAAGGAATAAGTAGATATGGCACAAGACATTTAGCAGCATTAGGAATTACAGAAAGATTTGATAGATGTATTTGTATTGTTGTTTCTGAAGAAACAGGTACGCTATCATTAGCAAATCAAGGTAAACTCGAAAGGCCAATAACCAGCAGCAGATTACAAGAACTTCTTGCAAAATTGATTGGAAATCAAAACTCTATGGGAACAAGTAAATCTTCTATAGGCAAAAATAATGTGTCCCAAAAGACCAACCCAAGTGATAACATTACCATTGATGTTAAAGAAAAAGAATTTAGTAAATCAGAGAATTTTACAAACATAAAGGATTAACTAATGAGTTTAGGAAAAATAATACACAAGCAAGATAATGAATTATCCAAGAGAATAGATAAGCAAAAAGTTCCAGAACATGTTGCAATAATTATGGATGGAAATGGGAGATGGGCTATTAAAAAAGGTTTACCTCGCTCATATGGGCATAAAAAAGGAGTCAAAGTTTTAAAAGAAATTCTTAAAGCATCAAAGAAATTAGGTTGTAAAGTACTTACTGTTTATGCTTTTTCTACTGAGAATTGGACAAGACCAACAAAAGAGGTTGATTTTCTCATAAATCTTTTTACCGAAGTTTTGAGAAACGAGATTGATGAGATACATAAAGAATCAACAAAAATAAAATTTATAGGAGATTTATCTCCTTTCCCAGAAACTTTAAAAAAAATAATCTCTAGTTCAGAATCTCAAACTAAAAACAACAATAAATTTTTATTAAATGTTTGCGTTAATTACGGAGGTAGGCAAGAAATAGTAAAAGTTGCAAAAGAATTAGCATTAAAATCTTCGTCTGGTGAAATAAAAGCATGCGAAGTAAATGAAGAATTATTTAATTCAGAGCTATTAACAGGAGGAATTAAAGATCCAGAATTACTAATAAGAACTAGTGGAGAAAAAAGGATCAGTAATTTTCTTTTATGGCAATTAGCTTATTCAGAAATTTATATATCTGACGTACTGTGGCCAGACTTCAATGAGGTCGAATTTCTAAAAGCAATAATTGATTACCAATCAAGGAATAGACGTTTTGGCGGTATAGAATCATTACCAAATGAATCTTTTAAAGATTCTCAATATTCTTCCTAACAAAAATGGCTAATTCTAATAATCAGTTATTTAAAGAAATTAGGTTTGATTGGAATAAAAAGGAGATATTGGAAATACTTAATATGCCTCTGATTGATTTGATGTGGAAATCACAAATCGTTCACAGGAAATTTAACAACTACAACATTCAATTAGCATCATTGTTCAGCGTAAAAACTGGTGGATGTGAGGAAAATTGTTCGTATTGTAGCCAATCAATATATAGTGCTAGCGAAATCAAAAGTCATCCACAATTTCAAGTTGAAGAGGTTATGGCAAGAGCTCAAATAGCAAAAAATGAGGGTGC
>QCSV01000003.1 GCA_003211415.1 Prochlorococcus sp. AG-670-M15
GGTGATTCAATAATTTGCGATTTATAATTATTTTCTGTTCTAAAAATTACTTTAGTTTTTTTTATATTCTTCTTTAAAGAAGAAATGAAGAGTAATTTTATCCAAGCCTCTGTCAAACGACTTAAACTTAGTTTCGAATGAATCAATTCAATTACGGTGTCATCAGCTATGAAATATTCTTGTTTATTTGAATTTGATTTAACATAAATTCTATTAATCTCATTATTTTGACTCAAAACTGTAGATAGACTTTCTAATAAATCTTTGATTTCTTTTTCTTTTATAAAAATACTATTATTAGGGATAATAATCCCATTTTCAACCAATTGATTATTAATGTTCAATTTTTTTAAATCATAAATAACATTATGATTATCAATCTCTAAATCCTGGATTATTTTTGTAATTAGTCGCGTCTTCTGCAGATTACTTACATACACCTCATCTGGATGATGAATAAATATTTCCTTGGGAGAAATATTTTTTTTATTTAACCAATATTTTTGTGGAGTCTTGAACCAATAAATCAGTTCTGATAATTTGTAGTTTTTAATATCAGATTTTTTTTCAATCCAATCAATATCTTCTACTAAAGAATAATTACTTTTAATTATCTTAGACCTATCAAGATCAATTATTTCGTTTTTATTTAACTCAGAACCTTTAATTATTTGTTCTCTTTTGCCTTGTTTTAAAAAACTATCAAAAAAAGAAATTAACTCTTTTATGGGAAATGAAACATCTAATTTTTTATTGTTTTTGTCATTCTTTATCCAAGAAACTATAAATTTATGTCTACAAGCAATTAACAACTCAAGAAATAAATATTTCTCTCTTTCAAATACTGATGGATCTCCCAGGTGATATTTATTATTTAATAAATTAATATATTCATTCTTTGATAATTTTGGATAATAAACACTATTCATGTTTATTAAGAAGATAACCTTATGTGGTAAATGTCTTGCATTCTCAATATCACTTACAAGTATCTTGTTGATACGCGATTTGGTTAGATATTTAGCTTCATTTATGTAAGAAATTAATATCTCTCTAAAAACATTTAACAAAATAAGATCATCAGGTATTAAAGATATTGAGTGATTATCAATAATTCTATTTATTTCACTTATTTCTAAATTAAAATTCCCATTAGAATCAGCAATATTTTTTAATACAAACTTTATCTTTTCAACCCAATTTGAGTAAGAAAAAGATCCCCTTAGCAAATTAATATATTTTTTAAACTCAAGTAATAATTTAACCCATTTATTCAAGTCCAAACTTGTATTTTTCAACCTAAATGGTTTTAAATTAAAAGTACTTAAATTTTCTTCTTTGTCATAAATTAAGCCTAAAGTAATTCTATTTATGCACCACTCTAGAGTATTTTTTTCTTCACCTAATCTTTCATTCGCATCTAATCCCCAATGAAAACCAACTTGGGTAAGTAAGAAAATAATTTCATCCTTCTCAGTAATATCAAAATCAAAAATGTTCTGAGTTACTTTTTTCGAAAGAATATAATCTATTTTTTCAAGTGTAATTTTCTCATTTGCTATTTCAGTGATGTCAATTAAAAATTTATAAATGTCTGGAGAATCATAATTATCATCATCAATAAAAAAATAAGGTATCTTTTTACCATTAATTAACTCATTATTGAAGATATACCTTAGATAAGGTTTGATTTGATTAGTTTGTGGAGATAAAATAGCAATATCACTATATTTAATACTCTCGCAAGAATTTATTATTTCTATAATCTTATTTCTTATATATTCTAATTGACTATTCTGATTAAAATGCTCACAAAGTAATATTGAATCATCTCTTTCATTTACTATAAAGTCGTTGCTATTATTATCAATAAGTCTTTTTTGTATTTGATTAAGAAGAGGAATATCTTTCTTCTCATGAAAATTAGTTGTTGGATCAACATATATTAAATTATTTTTTATATTTATACCTTCTTTATAAATATTTTCCTCAATTAACTTCTGAAAGTTTGCTCCAAATTTACCAAATATTTTCTCTATATTTGTATTGTTTAAATTCAATTTACTTTTAAAATTATCAAATTCCAACTCACCTTCAAGAAAATTTATTCTATTCCATAAATCATCTCCTGTAGATAATAAATATAAATTTACCTTAGTAAATTTTGAAAGTTCTGAATAAAAGTTAATATGTAGTTTGGATAAGTTATTATCGGAAATAATATAAATTTGATTTGGTACTTGAAATTGAAGGTTTTTAACTTTTGTTAAATACTTTATTAAGGTAATCATGTATAAACATGAAGGCTTTTCAGATATCTTTTTCTCTAATAATTTATATAAAATAGGCTGCCAAAATTGATCTGAATTTAAATTCTTAAATAGATTAAGTGAATTAATTTCATACCTATTCCATTCAGCAATCATTTCAGGTCTAAAAATTAGATAATCAATGAAATTATTCGCAATCTTTTTTATCAGGTTATATAAGTCTCCATCAATTGTTTTTTCATTATCCAAATATTTATTAATCCAATTTTTAAGCGGAAATGATTCTTTAAAGCTATTTAATTCTTCTAATGAGTCAATAATGCCCCATTTAATTGACTCAAAATTCCATAAACCCATATCAATTCCAGGGAAAAAATTTGTCAATAATGATTCCGTATAATTTGATATTGTCTTAAATTCATAAAGAGCACTTATTTTGTTTTTTATAGTTATTTGTTCACTTAACCACTTTCCAAAAAAATAATTAGGAACAGCTATTTCTAAATTATCAGTTATAAGAGGAGGACATATTTTTAATTCTTTTGCCAAAAGCTCACTAATCACTTCAATTTTGTTTGATTTATATAGATTGAGCAATTTACTGGTTGGTTATATTACTCAACTTTAAATGGATCAGTTATTTCTGCATTAGGAAATTCGAATTCCCCAACAGCAACAAACTCTAAACGCAGCTTTAAGAAAGTTATAAATTTTTTATCTGTCGATAAAATAGCTGCTGGAGGTAATGGAATCTTTGCTTTCAGATCAACAAATTGGGTGGTTTGCAAAAATGATGGATTTTTTAAAAGCCAAAAATCTATTTCTTTATTATTTTCTTTATAGTTCCTCATCCTCTCTTTCAAAATCTCCTCAATTGGTTCTTCAAGAGTTAAAAACTTTTCACTTGCCGCGACGAAAAAATATGTTGTCATTTTAAAATTTAATTTGATGTAATAAGGGACTTCATTTCACGTACAGACTTTTCTAATCCTATCGCTAAAGCCCTTGCAACAATACTATGACCTATGTTTAACTCATTCATATTGTTGATTGATGCAATTTTATTAACATTATTATAGTTAAGGCCATGACCAGCGTTAACAACTAATCCAAGGTCATTTGCTAAATGTGTAGATTCTATAATTCTTTGGAGCTCTTTATATTGTTCAGATCCCGATAGCTCAGCATATTTTCCAGTATGTAATTCTATAAAATCAAACCCTATTTCTTTGGAATAATTTATCTGTTCACCAAGAGGATCAATAAATGCACTTACTTCTATATTTGAATCCTTTAAATTCCTAACAGTCTTCTTAAGGTATTGCACATTACTTTTTAAATCCAACCCGCCTTCAGTAGTAACTTCTTCTCTTTTCTCGGGTACAAGCGTTACATAATCGGGAAGAATTTTTTTGGCAATTTCTAACATTTCTTCTGTAGCAGCCATCTCTAAATTTAGTTTTGTTTTTATAGTCTCTTTCAGAAGATATACGTCCCTATCTTGTATATGTCTTCTATCTTCTCTTAGATGGACTGTTATGGAATCTGCCCCTCCTAATTCAGCTAAAAAAGCAAATTGCACAGGATCAGGCTCGACAGTTTTCCTTGCTTGCCTTACATTTGCAATATGATCAATGTTTACTCCTAAAGTAGCCATAATTTTGAAAATCTTAGTTTCTAGACAATCTAGTAACCGCCCAATAATAGCTAATAAAAAAAGGCAAACACTTAAATTATTAATATCTAGTTAATAGAATTTGAAGAAGAATTCCTTAAATATTTGGCATAAAATCAATCCAGCATTGGGATTTATTGCAATGTTCGTTACTCAAGACGTTGTTTTGAGATTCTTTTTTAGAAAAAAGAAAATATTAAGAAATGGTTTTTCAATTCCCATAAATTCCTCTATCATTTTGGCTCCAACCCACAGATCAAGATGGGACGGCTTAATACTCACCATGGCAATGGGTAGAAGGGTAACAAAAAAGGATTGTAGATTTATGGTTACTAAATCCGAAATGAGAGGAATACAAGGTTGGTTTTTAAAAAGACTTGGATGTTTTTCGATAAATCAATTATCGCCGTCTCTCTCAGCATTAAGATATGCAATTGATCTTATAGAAAAAGGAGAACAACTAGTTGTTTTCCCCGAAGGAAAGATTAATAAATATGGTAAAAAATTAGTTCTCAAAGAAGGTCTATATAGATTAGCTAGATTAGCTACCAAAAAAACAACCTCTATTACTATCATTCCAATTGGAATTGCTTACAGCAAAATACCTCCGAACTTTAGAGGAGAATTTTGTTTATCCTTTGGAAAACCAATACTAATTAATGATCACTCAAACTTTACTATCAAGGAGTTTAATATATTTCTAAATCAAAAAATGACTCAAGAGGAAGAAAAAGCATTAAAAAATGTAGGTAGATGAATCTGCAATAAGTTACTATGAATCTTAATAATTGAATAAGAAAATGAAATTCTTAAAATTAATACCAATTTTATTTATATTTTTTGGAAATGTTCCTTACAAAAATGAAGTTCATGCAGAAATAAAAAATCCAGAAGACTTCAGAGTACTCTCAAATGAGAGTAAAAAGCTTTCCATCTCAAACGTAGAATATTTCATAAAAGAAGGTGATAAATATATTAAAAAAGGCGATTTCGAAAAAGCTAAGGATTTTTACCTAGACGCTAGAAAATTAGCAAAGCAACTTGCGTCTTTTTATTCTGATCTAAATTCATCTTTCAAAGGAGTTGATGCGAGAATACCAAATGAAATGCAAAGGAAAGGTAAGCAAACATTACAAATTTTGGCAGAATCAAATGAGAGATTAGCCTCGATGTATATAAAAACTGAAAAGCCTGAGGTTGCAGTACCCTTACTTGTTGAAACAATTAGAATCATGTCACCTAATAGCTCAGAAGGTAAAGAAGCTTATGAAAGATTGATCCAACTAGGATTTGTTGAGACAAAATACAAAGGTTAATTAAAATTTATTATGGTTACAAAAACAGAAGTCATTAATTTAATCACTAAAAAAATTCCAAGTTCCCAAGTTTTTGTTGAAAACCTTAAGGGAAATGATCATTTGCAAGTAACTGTAATTGCATCTGAATTCAATGGATTATCATTAGTTAAACAACACCAGCTAGTATATTCTGCTTTGAAAGAAGAATTAGCTTCAGAGGCTATTCATGCACTGGCATTAAAAACAGAAACTCCAAATTGAATTATGGACAACCTAACAAAAGAAAAAATACAAAACCTCATTGATTCTAATCCAGTGATGGTTTTCATGAAAGGAACAAAATTAATGCCTCAATGTGGTTTTTCCAACAATGTAGTTCAAATACTAAATTCCTTAGGGGTAGAATTTGGTACGTTTGATGTTTTAAGTGATTTCGCGATAAGAGAAGCTATTAAAGAATATTCAGATTGGCCAACAATTCCTCAAGTTTACTTAAAAGGAGAATTTCTTGGTGGATCAGACATTCTTATTGAGATGTACAACTCTGGATCTCTTAAAGAAAAAATAGAAATTGAATTAGCGTCTTAAGACAATTAGTAAGTATAAATACTGTATTGATTAATAAAAATTAATATTTCAAATCCTTTTTTTATCAAAAAAACCTTTATTTCCATCTCCATCTGGATCAATAAAACTTGAAGGATCTAAAATCCATCTTTCAATTAATCTTTCTAATTTCTCTTGATCCTTTTGCTCTAAACTACTGCAATTCCTTAATGCTTGGAGATAACCATCACTATATAATTTAAGATCAGATGGTGTATGAAAACGCGTAACTAAGTCCTGGCAACTATCGCAAATTGATTGAAAGTGACGAATTGCTATAGGGTTTTCAAATGATGTCATAATTCGATAGATTTCTGATTTTTATTTTGCATTTGTTATACCTTATTAAGAACGATCAAAAATTGCCTGGCCAAACAGTAATTAAGAATGCAATCAACTGAGCAAATCTTAGCTTCAACTCCTGGCAGTTCACAATTGCCTACGAGCTCTCAAACTCCCTCAAGAGTTCTAGTTGTTGAACCTCACCCCACACTTAGAACAGTCCTTGTGCAAAGACTTCGCCAAGATGGTCATTTAGCTGCGGCAGTAGGGACTGCTGCAGAAGCTATTGACTTATGCAGAGAACAATCACCTGACTTATTAGTTAGCGCAGAAATCCTCGACCAGAATACTGCAATGAGACTAGCCCAACAACTGGGGTCTTCAGTCATAGTTTTAACTGCAAGATCAGGTGTTGAAGCATTAGTTAATCTATTAGATGAAGGGGCAGATGATGTTCTCAGAAAACCTTTTGGGCTCGAAGAGCTTGCAGCACGATGCAGAACACTTTTAAAAAGGGGAAGGATAGGATTACAAGAAAAAGTTGAGGTTGGACCTTTAGAGGTTCATCTTCTTTTAAGACAAGTTACTCTAAGCGAGAAGCCCGTAGAATTAAGCCCTAGGGAGTTTGCACTGCTTTGCGCTCTTTTAATGCCACCTGGAATGGTAAGAAGTCGTCAAGAGCTCCTAAGGATGGCCTGGCCGCCTTTCAGTGGCGGACCTAGGTCTGTAGATACACAGGTATTAACTTTGCGAAGAAAATTAGAACAGGCTGGATTAGGAGAAGGTGGGGGAATAACCACTGTTAGACAGCAAGGTTACCGATTCAGTATTGATAATATTTAATTTAGAAAGGCAAAAAGTTCACCAATAATCATTACAACTGATAGTAATGTCAGTAATTTATACGTCCATAGTGGTGATATGTATGATATTTCATTAGTAGCAATACCGGTATTAGTGGAAACAATTAATAAGAATTTCTCAAAGTTTTCCACCCTTTGTGGCACTAGAAAATTATCACCTTGAAAAGTATTAAAGTAAAAAACTTTACTACCCTGACTGGTTGGCAAAGATTTGATTAATTTAATATCTTTCCAAGAAATCTCCCAATTTTTTTTTCCTAAGAATTTAGAAATAAAGCTACTTTTGTATGAAATTTTATTACTGCAAGTTTCTACATAATCACTTGTGATATTAATTATCAAATAAAGTCCTGAGGCAAAAATTATAATAGAGGGGATTTTTAATTTTTCAATAGAAATAAATGGTAAAGGCATTGTAAGCGCTAAATAAAGAGAAATTAAAGAACTTTTTACAAAAAAAAGTGTTTTAAACTTTTCTATCATTTCAGAAGGATCCTTTTAGTCGGGCAATTTAAAACTGTTTATGTTTAACTTTGCCCCTATTTTGTGAGCGCATGCGTATCCACTAAAAGCAACTGCATTTAGGCCTTGACCAGGGAAGCATGAATCCCCTACACAATAAAGGTTTTGAATTTTTGTGGTATTGAAAGGCATTGGTAAAAGTCCAAGCAACTTTTTACTGGGAATTGGTCCATAACTACCTTCATATCTTCCAAGAAACTTTTTATGAGTTTTGGGAGTACCAATTTCTTTGTGATCAATATTTTGTTCAAGATTAGGAAGAATAGTTGATATTTTTTCAACTAGAAATGAAAAATATTTTTCTTTCTTTTGCAAATATTCTTTCCTTGATAGGCCCTCCCATTCACTCATTGATGAAGGAGTAAATGCATGTACGATATGTTTACCTTCTGGAGCTAAAGACGGGTCAAGCAAAGTAGGTATAGAAACAAAAATCACTCCCTTTTCACTTTCTAATTCATCCCAATTTTCGACGATTATATGATGACAATTAAAATTATCGGATATTAGATTTTTTTCTACTCCAAGATGAATCGAAACAAAAGAAGGTGAGGGTTTATAAGTTTCTGACCACTCATATTCACTTTTCGGCACGTTTTTACTCGTAATTAATCCTTTATTATTATCTTCTAATCCAAATGTATCCCATCTAGTGGAGTTGGATACAATAATGTTGGAATATATCTCTTCCCCATTTAAGAGCTTAACTCCTACCGCTTTCTGATCCTTTAAAATGATTTCAGTCACATTGGCTTTGTATCTAATTTTACCTCCAAATTTTTGGATCCCATTAACTAACTTATCTGCTATTGTTCCTACTCCCCCTTTTGGATAATTTATCCCTCCAGCATGCCTATCAGTAAAAACCATTCCCGCGTTAATCATAGGAGTTTTGAGAGCTGGCATTACAGACCAACAAAAACATTCGATATCAATAAATTTTAAAAGTTCAGGATCTTTTATAAACTTTCTTGCAACATCTCCTGCATTTACTGGTAACCATCTAGCTAACCCTAAACAGGATAATGGAGATTTCAAGAAAACTTTAAAAAGATAACTTGGATCCTCTATTGATAAAAGAGGCATTGAATCTAGACATTTAAAAACACTTGCACAAGTATCGTAGAATTTCTTGATACCTTTTTTTTCCTTAGGGAAACTCGCTGATAATTTCTTTATAAATTGGTCATAATTTTTATCTACAGAAATATTAAAATTAAGTGGTAGATGATATTCCAGTTGAACAGGATCAGGAATTGTTTCACATTTTTCATTTACATCTTTTAGGGCACGAGTTAATAAATTGGTATAACCTTTATCTCCAAATCCAAATATCATTGAAGCGCCAACATCAAAGGTATAACCCTTTCTCTTAAAAGAGCCCCCACTTCCACCTGGAATAATATATTTTTCAAGTACTAATACCCTAGCCCCCTTAGCAGCAAGTTGTGATGCAGTTACTAAGCCTCCTATTCCAGAGCCAATAATAATTGCATCGAAATTTTCCTTATTAATTTCCATTTTTGGATCTTTGATAATTAATCTTAGTAAATTTTGCTAAGTAAGTGCTCTTTATCAAAATAAGAATCTACTAAGTTTTTAAATTCGTTCAAGGCATCAGTAGATCTTTCTTGATAAGCTTTGTATCTTAATCTTTTATCTTTTATTCTTTGAGTAAGTTCAGGAACCAAACCAAATGAAGCAGGCATTGGTTGGAATTTATTCTTTTTCTGATTAGATAATATTTGATTTTTGTTACTGATGAAATTCATTAGAGAACCAATCATTGATTCCCTAGGGAAACATACCGGATCTTTACCCTTTGCTAATAAAGATGCATTTATTCCTGAAAGCAACCCCCCTGCTGCTGCTGCTGCGTAACCTTCCGTACCCGTTATTTGACCCGCAGCAAAAAGATTTTTTCTTTTCATAAATTGCAATGTCGGCAAAAGTAATTTTGGAGATTCTAAAAAAGTATTTCTATGCATTACTCCAAAACGTACAAACTCAGCCTTTTCTAAACCAGGAATCATCCTAAATATTCTTTTTTGCTCTGACCATTTGAGGTTAGTTTGAAAACCTACCATATTAAGTAATTTTCCCTTTAAATCTTCTTTCCTTAATTGGACAACCGCATGAGGTCTCTTCTTCAATCTATTTTCCCTATCAAATAAATCTCCCCATTTTGGATTCCACAACCCGATAGATTTCAAGGGTCCATATCTCATCGTATCAACTCCTCTTCTAGCAATTTCTTCAATTGGTAAGCAAGCTTCAAAAAAATTAGCTGATTCTTTCTCAAAGTCTTTTAAATTAGATTGTTCTCCTCTTATTAATTCATTTCTCAAATGGATGTATTCATTTTTATCCATGGGGCAATTAAGATATGCTGGATCCCCTTTTTCGTATCTACTAGCTTTAAATACTATCTCTTGATCAATAGAATCTCCATAAATAATAGGACTAGCGGCGTCAAAAAAATGACATGCATCTATGCCTGTAAAAGCTTGAATTTTATAGGACAACTCATCGGCAGTTAGTGGGCCAGTTGCAAGGATTGTTATATTTTTTTTGCTTGGGAGGTCTAATTGTTCAAATCTCTTAATTTCGATTAAAGGATGATTTGATAATGCTTCAGTCAAAGCGTTACTAAATTTAGATCTATCAACTGCCAAAGCCCCTCCGGCTGGAACAGCAAATTTATCTGCTGTTTGAACTATTAAGGATTTAAAAATTCTAAGTTCTTTTTGCAATAAACCTGCAGCTCTATCAGGACTTAAAGCTCCAAAACTATTACTACAAACCAATTCCCCAAACTCACTCGTATGATGAGCTGGAGTTGATTTGACTGGCCTCATTTCAACTAATTTAACTGGTATGCCAGAATTTGCTATTTGCCATGCAGCTTCAGATCCTGCAAGACCAGCTCCAATAACTATTACTTCTTTATCTAACAAATTGGATTAATCCTTGCCCAAAAAGTCTCTATTGAATTGCTCTCTTGCTGGTTTTTGTATATTGAATATAACCCAAGCTAAAGCAGCGATAATGGGTGCAAAAACTACGATCGTTCTGAGCATTTTAGAAATTCTGTTAATTTACAATCTATTTTAACTTTTAACAGTAAATTAAGAGAGAAATTTTAATTATTTATTTCATAAGTTAAGAATTGTTTTTCTATTGTCCAACTTGAGATAAAAAGTTGTTTTTTTTACCTTTAAAAGGGATAATTTCATATGTACTCGATTTTACAAAATGGGTCGCTAGCTCAGCGGTAGAGCATCCGGCTTTTAACCGGCTGGTCCTGAGTTCGAATCTCAGGCGACCCACATTTTTTATTGAGTTAATTTTTAAAAGTAAAAGACAATAGACTCTTAAAATACCTTACTAATTATGTAGCTTTAGGTTATTTAAGATTTTGAATTGAATTTCAGTCAAATTCGTTCGCCAATAAATCTAGGATAATCATTAGGGAGTTCAAAACATAAAGCGGTTTTATATCGCATCAAGTTGCCGAGAGTATTATTTAGTTTTATTTAAAACTTCAATTAAACTTATATAAATTATCTGAAAATTCTTCTTTTCAAGGCTTACTAGACAAACAAAAAATTTTTTTAACTATTACATAAGTGTAACAATACTGTAAAAAGAGGACCTAATTTTCACTATTCAATGAAATTGAGCAAAAAAACTAAAAATTACTTTACAAAGCTTCATAATTCCTGTTACAATATTTCATATACAATTCAAATTCTTAATTATGACACCTGAAGCAGAACGTTTTAATGGTTGGGCAGCAATGTTAGGTTTCGTTGCAGCTGTTGGAGCATATGTAACTACTGGACAAATTATTCCAGGTTGGTTTTAATTCTGATAACACAGAATTTTAAAATTTAGTTTTTAGCATCAAATTTGATCTAGAATTTAAATTTATTTTTAAATCTTAACTATCCTCAAGTTTCCAAAATTTCAGTCAATTTCTGAATTTTTGATTTACTTGAGTTTTTTTTTGAAAAATTTTAGATCAATTAGATTTAATAACTTGCCTAAAATTTCTGGCTAATAGCCGAAAAATCTTACGGAACTCTTGTCATAATATATTTAATGACAGTAATAAAAAATTACAGTTTATTTAACTGGATGTCTCCATCTTGCTAAAAAAAATTACGATTAACCAAATTTTTTCCTTATTTAATAATTCAAATTAATAATTCAAAGTTTCTTTTTATCTATATTATCCAAGCATGTAGAACATAATAAGTGACCTTTCTTACTCCAAAATGTCTTAGTAGATCTTTCGATATCTTTTCTACAAATCAAACATTTGAATATTGGGGACATTAATAAAGAATTACTTATTTAAGTCTATCAAAATAAAATTTTTTACTCATTTCTATTAGTCAAAAAATATAAAAGATTTCTAAAAAAGTTTTGAAAATAATTATTAAAAAAAGACCTGCTTTTGAGGCAGGTCTTTTGTGTGTGTAGTTTTAATTAATAATTAAACTAATTTAATTAGAAACTAAATGAAGTTTTTAGAGCTACACCAGTAATGTCATCGCCATCTTGCTCAACGATGTAAACACCAGGAGTGATTGTTACTCCATCGTTTATTGGATAAGCGTATGAAGCTTCATAGGTGTAGTACTCATCATCACCATCTGCGAAGTTACCTGTAGTTCCCATACCTATGTCCAAACTACCAGGTCCAACTTCAGCGAAACTTAAACCAACAAAGAATCCTTCAGCTGTTGTACCATCATCAACAGATTCAATACCAGCACTTAAAGTAGCGAAATCAAAGGCATACATACCGTTAATTCCCCATCCAGTTGTTCCTTCTGAATCAGAATAAGCAACTGATACTCCGTAAGAATCTGCAGTGTATGCAGCTTCAATACCGAAAAGATCAGCACCTTCTTCTGTCAAAATTGAATCAGTCTCAGAAGATACACCACCAGCTAATGAGAATCCGCTATCAAAACCGTATGCCATTGCTGCAGTAACACCATTACCGCCTACACCAACAGTACTTCCTGTTCCACAGTTACCCATGTAATCAGTGAAAGAACTATAAGCACAAGCTCCAGTATATACAGCACTAATGTCAGTTGAATCACCAACCATTACTGTGGCACCACCTACTGGGAATGTATATGTAAGTCCATCAAGTGTCAGTGCATCAGTAGTATCATCAAAAGCCAAAGCTCCAGAAGAACCATCACCTATATCAATAGTTGCGCTAAGTGCATCTTCACCAGTGAAACTAGTTTCTAGACCGATACCCATTTGGTAACCAAATGCTGTGGCCTCAGAATCTGCACCGTCTTCAGCACCAACAAGAAAATCAACACCGAAAGATGCTGTAGTTGTCTCGGAGAATCAGCCAATGACATCTTCACTTTCAACTAAACCTTCTCCACCTGAAAGTAAGGTATTAGTAGAAGTATTTTGTTTAAATAAATTACCATCTATCTCTAAATTATCTTCAGAGTATTTAGAAATAGCATCAAGATTAACTTCGGAAGCAATAACGGATAACGGTGATAAAAGACCAAGTGCCGCTGGAGCTACCAATAATTGCTGGAATAGCTTCATAAAAATTCCTCACACAGAATTGTTTGTCTTCTTATTTTAGTGTAAAAAAAATTAATTGCAAAAGCTGTTAAGCCATTTAATTAATTGTGCGAGGGGAATAAATCGCTAATAGGTCCTAATAAATCCGCATATTTTTTCCAAAAACCTGAAGAGTTGGAATTTATTTTTTTTCTAACTTGAGCACTACTTGCAGTGAATACGCTTCTTTTACTTTTTTGAGGTGAGAGGTATTTTTCACTCCATTCCCAATCAAGCCAATTTATTAAATCTCGAATAGTTTTTTTAGGATTCTGAACTACCTGCTCATGATCATAACTATATATAATTGATCCAAATTTACTTTTATATTCTTTCATAAGTTTAATGTGATACAGATATAAATCGGAAATATCATTTAAAGAACTTGAAAAACTCTGATTTAAAAAGTTAGTTCTATAAATAGACAGGATATTATCAAGCGGATTTCTAATACAGTGAATTATCCTAGCATTTGGGAACAATTCATAGATAATTGGACAATAAAAAAAGTTAAACAAATTTTTATCTGTAAAGATTTTCTTTTTTGAGTTGATGAGCATTACTTTTTCTTTATATAAACTTTTAACTTCAAGCAAATCGTCAGATTTCTGGAGAGATTCTTCTAAGTAGTAAACTTCTCCAAGATCTTTAACTTCATGATTAAGACTTAAAATGCTTTCAAGCAATGTGCTTCCACACCTTGGCATTCCAACAATAAATAAATATTGATTACTATCTTTTATTTTCTCAAAGTTTAAATTTTGATCTATCCTTAGATTCCTATAGTATTCACCTGTGCTCAACTTTCTATTTAAATCAGATGGTTGAATTTTTAGTTTTTCTTCATTAGCTATTTTGAGAAAATATGCACTTTTTTTATAGTCTTGAGTGTAATGGTAAGCATACGCTTTTGAATAACCAAAGTATATTTTTTCCTTTTGAGGGAGATTTCCTATATCAATATTTAGAAGAGTTTTTAATTGCTCATTATGATTTGAGAAATTGTACATAGTTGATAATTCATAATAACTATTTGAATTAAATTGATCATCTAATAAAATTTCCAAATGTGTCTTAATAGATAATTCTATTAACCCTAAATTTCTATACATAATTCCCAAATTAAACTTCAACGGAATAAATTTTGGAAAATTTCTAATACCTTCCTTCAAAATTAAAACTCCTTTTTCTAATTCTTTATTTTTGAAATAAAGATCACTCAGATTAAGATATAAAATTCTCTCTTTACTAAATGATTTTCTTAAATCTAAAAGAACCTTTTCAGCTAATCTAAATTTCATTTGATTAACAAATATTTTCGAAATTAAAATTTCCCTTTGAAAAAACAAAATGCTATCTTTTGGTAATTTCAAATTAAGCAATAATTCTTTGGCATCATCATTTTTTAAAGAATCAATGAGTATATCGGCTTTTAAAATTAGATATATTTGATTATCAGGCTTCTGATTAATGGCAGAGTCAATAGAAAGTATTGCTTCTTTAAATGAATTAATACTTTTAAATGTGATAGATAGATTATAGTCAATTTCAGAATTTATTTTTTCTATTTTCTTTGCTGCATATAATGTTTTTAAAGCATCATTAATATTGTTCTCTTTTCTTAAAATTTCAGCAAGTAATATATATGAATCAATTTTTAAGGGATATTTTTTAATAGATAAAAAAAATAAATTTTTTGCAATCTTTAGATTATTAATCTCTTTGCAGAATAGTCCGTAGGAAATAAGTAAATCATATGTGTAGATTTTTTGATCTATTAATTTCCTATAGATTTCATTAGCTTGATATATTTTTCCTTCCTTGTGATTCTTTTTTGCAATTTCAATATATTTTGATATTTCTGCTATGTCGTATTTCATTATTTTGCTATATAGTATTTCATTATTTATTTAGAAGAAATAATGCCATTTAAATGAATGATACATTCTTTTCAGTTCTCATGGCTTACGACAAAAAAAAGACCTGCTTTTGAGGCAGGTCTTTTGTGTGTGTAGTTTTAATTAATAATTAAACTAATTTAATTAGAAACTAAATGAAGTTTTTAGAGCTACACCAGTAATGTCATCGCCATCTTGCTCAACGATGTAAACACCAGGAGTGATTGTTACTCCATCGTTTATTGGATAAGCGTATGAAGCTTCATAGGTGTAGTACTCATCATCACCATCTGCGAAGTTACCTGTAGTTCCCATACCTATGTCCAAACTACCAGGTCCAACTTCAGCGAAACTTAAACCAACAAAGAATCCTTCAGCTGTTGTACCATCATCAACAGATTCAATACCAGCACTTAAAGTAGCGAAATCAAAGGCATACATACCGTTAATTCCCCATCCAGTTGTTCCTTCTGAATCAGAATAAGCAACTGATACTCCGTAAGAATCTGCAGTGTATGCAGCTTCAATACCGAAAAGATCAGCACCTTCTTCTGTCAAAATTGAATCAGTCTCAGAAGATACACCACCAGCTAATGAGAATCCGCTATCAAAACCGTATGCCATTGCTGCAGTAACACCATTACCGCCTACACCAACAGTACTTCCTGTTCCACAGTTACCCATGTAATCAGTGAAAGAACTATAAGCACAAGCTCCAGTATATACAGCACTAATGTCAGTTGAATCACCAACCATTACTGTGGCACCACCTACTGGGAATGTATATGTAAGTCCATCAAGTGTCAGTGCATCAGTAGTATCATCAAAAGCCAAAGCTCCAGAAGAACCATCACCTATATCAATAGTTGCGCTAAGTGCATCTTCACCAGTGAAACTAGTTTCTAGACCGATACCCATTTGGTAACCAAATGCTGTGGCCTCAGAATCTGCACCGTCTTCAGCACCAACAAGAAAATCAACACCGAAAGATGCTGTAGTTGTCTCGGAGAATGAGCCAGCCTCAAGATTGTTGAATCTAGCTTCTAAACCGTCTATACGGCTATTTGTAACTGCAATTTCTTCTGCAGCATTGAAATCATTAATAGTGACTTCGTTAGCAGTCGCAGCAACAGGGGCAAGTAAGCCTAATGTTGCAGGAGCGACTAGTAAGCTCTTAAAAAGCTTCATAAATTTCCTCACACGAAATTTAAAGGACACTTTATATTACTGTAAAAATTATTGTAATTTCAAGTATAAACAGCTACATTTTGTCTGGAATCATGATTTTTTTTGTTAATTCTTTTAAAAATAACTTATTGAGAATATAAGAACGACTGGCATGAAAGGGGTTGAGAAGAAAAATTAAAAAATTTATAAATAATATAAATTGAGATGTGACGGTAGTATTTGTGTCCTTTTACAAATAACTTTATTGATTTTAATATTGAGATTCATAAGAATTATTGACTTTTAGACAACATTTTTGATAATTCAAAGTTAAGTTTATTTTTATACAGATCTTAATTATTAGAATTCGAAGAAATGAAAGGGTTCGGAAATAGTAATGGAAAGACTAAGAAGTCAATTAAAACAGCTAATATTCTACAAAAAGATCAATTGATATCCAACGCATTTTCATTACATTCAAATGGCAAAATTAAAGAGGCTTCAGAAATTTACAATTTTTTAATTCAAAATAAAATTTATGACCCTAGGGTATTCAATAATCTAGGTAGCATTTATTGTCAAATAAAGCATTTTGATAAAGCAATATCTTTATTTAATGAATCAATAAAAAGATTTCCAAATAGTCTAGAAGCATACACTAACTTAGCGAATGTGCTTGTTATTAAAGGGAAAAATGATGTTGCCAGAGGGATTTTAAATAAAGCTATTGAATTAAATCCCAAATATTTAAGGTCCTATTCAATCTTGGCCGGAATACTAGTAGGAGAAGGTAATCTTGAAAAAGCAAAATTTATTTTGAGAAAGAGTTTAGAAATAAACCCAAAAGATATTAATGTTTTAGTCAATTTAGCCTGTGTACTGAAAGATTCAGGAAACTCTAAGCAAGCTGAAAGATATTTAAAAGATGCTCTTAAAATTAACCCCAATTATGATTTTGCCCTTACTAATCTTGGAGCAGTATTAAATGAACTAGAGAAATTTGATGAAGGAGAACAATGCTTAAGAAAGGCACTTAGAATAAATTCATCTTCACCAATCACACTAAATAACTTAGGAAACATTCTTTCCAACAAAAAAATGGACAAGGAGGCAGAGCACTGTTACCGAAAAGCTATTGAGATAAAATCAGATTTTTCTCTCGCTTATAGTAATTTAGGTTCCCTTCTAACAAAACAGGGCAATCTTCTTGAGGCAGAAAAATTTACTGAAAAAGCTATTAAACATAATCCTAAATTTGAATTAGCTTATGTTAATTTGGGATCAATTAAAATTGATCTCGATAAATTACATGATGCGGAAGAATTATTTCTTAGCGCAATTGAAATTAACGAAAACTACAACTATGCTTACAGTAATCTTTTTAGACTTTATGAAAAAACAAATAATTTAAAAAAATTAAAATATAAAATAAAAGCCTTTGAAAATAATAAAATCATTATTAACGAAATAATGATGTTTAAGGCAAGAATTTGTTTTAGAGAAAAAGAGTTTATTACAGCAAAAAAAATAATTGACCAAGTCTCAAATAAATGGGTAAAAAATACTGACCATAACACACATATTCTTTTCTGGTCTTTTAAGGCATTTATTGAGGAAAAAGTTAAAAATTATGATGAAGCTTTTAAGTGTTTTGAGAAGAGTCAATTAAATCTCAAATATGAGGATACAAATCCAAAAATCTTCCAAGATTATATCCTTACTTATAGGAAAAATTTAGATAATAAGAAATTTGTCGAAAAGAGCAATACATCAAAGAAAAATGATTTTTCGCCGGTTTTTTTAATAGGATTCCCAAGATCAGGTACTACATTGCTTGATACTATTCTAAGAAGTCATCCTGAAATTGACGTTATAGAAGAAAAACCATTAATTAATTCTGTAGAGCAAGTTATAAAATCAAAATTTAAATATTCTCTTGATGAACTACATAAATTAAGTGTGGATGATCTTGATTTTTTGCGAAATCACTATTTGGAAATGTTGCAAAATAATTCTGATAAAAAAAGCGCAAAAATATTGATTGATAAATTTCCGTTTCAAACTGTTTGCTTACCTCTAATAAATTTATTATTTCCAAACTCAAAAATAATTTTCACGCATAGAAACCCGTACGATTCTGTCTTATCTTGCTTCCAACAATCGTTCGAGCCAAACAATGCAATGGCCAACTTCAGAAGTATTGAGTCAGCGTCGAGAATTTATGATTTAACCATGGGTATTTGGTTGGACTATAATGAAAAATTAAAAATGGATTATCTAACGTCTAAATACGAAGATTTAATAGAAGATTTTGATAAACATATTTTAAAAATATTAAATTTCTTAGATGTTAGTTGGCATGAAAATATAAAAAATTATAGAAATACTGCTCATAAAAGAGGGAAAATAAATACTCCTTCCTCTTCACAAGTAGTTCAACCACTTTACAAATCATCAATAGATAAGTGGAAAAATTACGAAGAGTATTTTAAAAACTCTAATCAATTTCTTAATAAATGGATAGGTTATTTTAAATATTAATTAATTATGATTTTAAATTTGAAGGAAAGATAAAAAGCCAAAAAATTTCAGATATTTTGATGTTTAAAAATAAAAACTTTTATAAACTTAATTTAAGTTTTAAAGATTCCACTATAAGTTTATTTTTTTTTGGAAATTTTAAATGTAGTCTTCTTTGTTTTATAAATTTTCTTTTTAGAAGTATTAATATCATCAACGTACCAACCAGAAGCTAAACGTGTATCTATTTCTTCATAATCTTTTTTTATATCAAGATTTACTAGAGACTTTTTTTTATATTCCATAAAGAACTTTACTAATTTACTTATGATAGCAAGAATATACATCATAAATAATTTAAACAATAAAATTTATGATTTAAATCTTTAGAAAAAAGAAAAAAATACAAGATTTAACCTCAATAAAAAAATTTCTTAGTTAAGTTTATAAAAATTTATAAACCTGAGGAGCACAAGGTTAAATGACTCAAATAAATCTTTTTGTTAATTCTATGCCAAGAGATTTGGCTGAATTTCTTTTCTTCATAATCGTTGGTTTCACAGCAGGAACTTTAGGGATTGTTTAAATGAAAATTTAAATATTGTTCTAAATTGTTTTTTTTAATGACATATTGAAATTATCGCAAACAATTTATTTATTCATAGCGAGAGGATTGATTCTACAGGAAAATTAAACTTAGATCTTCCATTTAGTTCCATAAGTTCGACAACCGTAACTAAACCACATACCTCTCTACCACTCTTCTTTATTAAATTAGCTACACAATTAACTGTTCCTCCAGTTGCAAGCAAGTCATCAACAATTGCATAAGATCTAAACCTTTTTAGTGACTCTTTTTGCATAGATAGAGAATTTTTCCCATATTCTAGGTCGTAGTTTTCTTGTATAAGTTCCCCAGGTAGTTTTCCAGGTTTTCTAGCTAAAAGCATTGGTTTCGATGCCTGAAGGGCAATTGCTGAGCCAAAAATAAAACCTCTTGCCTCTACTGAGATAATCGCTTCAGAATTTTTAATTACTTTGTTTGAAGACATCTTAAGGATTAGTTCCCTAAAAACTTCAGTATCTTGAATTATTCCAAGAACGTCTTTGAAAGCAATACCTTTTTTTGGAAAATCATTATAAGTTTTAATTAAACTCTCTAGATTTTTCATACCTTGAAAATTCAAACATTAATTTCGATAATAATTCTTATAAGAAATTTAATAATAAGATATTTGCATAGGATAATAAATATAAAATCAAAAAAATATTCGACCTAAGTCTGCAACAATTAATAGTCACAAAACACTCATTTTCTAGCGACAAAAAAGCTACAAAAGTCATTTTCTAGCCTCAAAGTGATTTTTTATAAATATTTAGCAATTTGGTCTTTTATAGATGTCTCTTATAAACTAAAGTCTTATAAGAGTGGCGTGGCGCAACTTGGTAGCGCGTGTGCTTTGAGAGCATACCTTTTTACTAACAAGAACGATTGCAATAACTGACTTTCTTACTTTTATTACAAATTAAAAATGCGAGGGTAAGCGAGGGACCTTTACAAGAGCGGGTGCTGTCATATTAGAGATTTTTGTAAGTTTATTTTATTAATACCTGTTTACTTCAAATAAAATTATTCTTATCTCATAAAGTTTTCAAACTTTTTTGATATGTGTACTTTTCTCTATAAACTTAGACTTTTTTAAAAAATGATTAATAATGAAAGAAAATATTTATTGATGAACCTTTCCAAGACTTTTTCTCTAATAGCAATTGCTTTGGGTTCTACTTTACCTCTTTTAGCTAACGAATACAAATTTGAAGAAATCAAATTTGATCAAGTTGAATACAAGCAAGACATATATGTACCAAAAGACAAATTAGATAAATACATAATTGATGCATCTATTTATGCCACTAAATTTGTTCCATTAATGAATAATGGCGCAGAAGGGAATGAATATACAAACATCATGGCTAATGATGGTAAGAGAAAATTAGTTGATGCTGGATTTAACTTTGCAAATTCAACTGCTAATAATCAGATCCAAAAAATTCCTTTTTTTGCTCAAACAACATTCAATATTTCTGGCGGGACAGAATCAGATACAAGTTTCTCAGTTAATAGCTTGATGAAACTTGGAGAGCTTTCAAAAGATAATGAAGGCGATCTTAAAACTCTTGCTTTTTCTCAAGCAAGATTTGCAACTGCAACTAATGCAGATGGATCCACAACAAACTTAGGTTTAGGAATAAGACATCGTCCAGATGATTTTTCTATGGTTGGAGCCAATGCTTTCTGGGATTACAGAATGACAGATTACAGTAATGCTCATAGCAGACTTGGACTTGGTGGAGAATATTTTTGGAAAGATTTTGAATTTAGAAACAACTGGTATGTGTCCATAACAGATGAAAAATCTGTCACTATTGATGGCACCTCCTACTCAGAAAGAGTAGTACCAGGATGGGATGTAGAAGTTGGTTATAGATTACCTAATAATCCAGAGATAGCCTTTTTTGTAAGAGGATTTAACTGGGACTATAAAAATACACAAGATAATTCCGGTTTAGAAGGATCTGTTAGCTGGCAAACTACACCTCATGTAGGTCTAGAAGCCTATGTCTCTAACGAAATTTCTGCTGCAACCACTACAGCAAACTCTGATTTACCTGGGACGGATGAGATTTTCTTTGGTTTAAGAATGAACATCACAGGAAATCCTGTGAAGTTTGAAAAGGCAAATTACAAGAAAAATATGATTACTCAAATGATCCAACCTGTAAAACGTAAATATGATGTTCTTCTTGAAAGGAGTGCTGATGCCTCTTTTGTTAACAGGGTTGGGGGGTCATAAATATAAATAACATCTCTCAAATTTACTTTATAAAATTATCTTTTCTTACATAAAAATGAAAAACAAAACTTTATTTAATTCCCTCTTATTTACTTTTTCTCTTTTAGGTTCTTTTTTCGTTATTGATAAACCACTCAAGGCAGAAGAAGCTCCTGTTTGTCCAGATCCAGAAGAAATTACAATTTCAAGCGTTTATAATATGTCTGATGGGGATGACCCTAGCAGTTTTTATGGTCTTACCGGCGGAATGTGTCGCGGCACTCCAGATAAATATGGTGTAACAGTTTTTAAAATGGGATTTTGTACAAAAAACCCAGGTAATCCAACCGGTTCATCAATTTTAGAAGGTTCAAAACCTGATTACAGTTCTTGTACTTGGGCTTATGAAAATTCAAGCGGGGAAATTGCCGATTTTAGCGCTGGGGGAAGTATTGACTTAACAGAAGCTTATTCATCTACTCCAGCATTAGGGACTTATCCACATGCTGTTATGATAATTTCCAAAGACTTTAGAATTAAAGGGAAATTTGGTCCTGTAGGAGGAAATACTTATTATTCAACAAGTAATTTTGAGGAATCCTCTACAAATATAAGTGATTATGCTACTACAACTGCTCCATTAAAATCTTTTGATGGGCCAGAAAAATGTACAGCGACAACAGAGAATGAATCTGTAGTTGGCGGAACAATTAGTGCTTATTTATTAGATTCAACTGGAACTATATTAGTTAGTGATTCAACTAGAACAGGAGTTCCTTGCTCTGGAATGGAGAAATTATTGGGAGTGATGAATATGTCAAGTGATTTAACAATTTCTGATACTACAAATGGTTTAAAAATGACATTCGTTGTAACTGATAATGGTATGAGTGTTGTCACGAATGGTGGAGAAGGTCAGCCTCCAACTGAGTTAATAATGGATTCTGGTCCATTTAGCGTTACTTTTGAAACTTTTTAGTTTTAACTTTCTCTAGAATAATTAGGAACTAAAAAGTCTAATTTCAAGCGACAAAACACTTTTTTTTGAGCGACAAAAAAGCGACAAAAATCTTTTTCTATCCTCAAAAGTGATTTTTTATAAAAAGTTTAGCAATTTGGTCTTTTATAGATGTCTGTTATGAACTAAGATCTTATGAGCGGGGCGTGGCGCAGCTTGGTAGCGCGGGTGCTTTGGGAGCATACCTTTTTACAAGCGAGACTTGTTGCAATAACTGACTTTCTTCCTTTTATAACAAACTATATAGCGAGGAATAGCGACAAGATTTTACAAGCGCGGGTGCTGAGAAGACACCCGCTTTATTTATGGCAAATTAAATCTTGTTCAAATATCAAAGATTAATTATAGTTTGGGGTAATTTTTATTCTTCATTATGAAAAAGCATATTTTGTACCTAGTTTTAGGAGTACTTACTATTCCATTAATATCTGAATTAGTCAAAGCTGATACAAATCCATTTGATGGAATTTCTTGCGATCTAACTCTTTCCCCTACAAGTAACAGTCAATCGGATTATCTTGCAGCTATCGATGATGTAAATACTATTGCTATTGCAAATCATATTTGTGATTCACAACAAAATTTAGCTATTGATGAAAATGCTAGTGATATAAATACAAACTTAGATTCAATTTCTGATAATACTGCTGATATTACATCAAATACCACCAATATCACTACCAACGCATCAGATATTGATACCAATACCACCAATATCACTACCAACGCATCAGATATTGATACCAATACTTCTGCTATTGAAACCCTTCAAGGTTCAAGCAACTCAGCAGATATAACAGCTAATACAAATAAAATTAATACTAATTCGGCAAATATCATAGCTAATACAAACAAAATTAATACAAACACATCCAACATTAATAGTTTAGGAGAGGGAGTTGCTGGTTCTACTGCACTTACAGCGGCATTATCTGCACTACCTCAAATGACAAAAGAATCTAAAACAACTTGCGGAGTAGGAACTGGTGCATATAGCAGTAGATACGCAGTTGGTTTTGGTTGCGCTTCAAAGGTCAGTAAAAGAATTGATGTTAATGCTGGTGGATCATATGTTTTTGGGGGTTCTAAATCTTATGGTGGAGGAACATTAGATAGCGGTGTTGTAAAAGCAGGTTTTGTTTTTAAATTGGGCGAATTGAATAAACCAACCCAAATAAGTCTTAATGAATCAAAAGTTCTACAAAAAGAAGTAAAAGATTTAAAAGCAAAAAATAATCAACTTTTAGCAAGGTTAGAAAAGTTAGAGAATATTGCTTTAAAGTTTCAATCAAGTTCAGAGATGATTTCTGTCGCTACAAAAGACTAATTTCTAGCGACAAAACATCTATTTATCTAGTGACAAAAAAGTGACAAAAATCTTTTTCTAGCCTTAAAAGTGATTTTTTATAAAAAATTTTGGAATTTAGTCTTTTATAGATGACTGTTATGAACTAAGATCTTATGAGCGGGGCGTGGCGCAGCTTGGTAGCGCGGGTGCTTTGGGAGCATCCACCCTCAGAACATAAAGTATTGCAGTAACTAGGATAAGCGTTTTCATAATTCACCCTTGTACGCATATGTACGCAAATTTATCCAAAACAATCAAAGAATTTGATGTTTCCTACCGCAAAGGTAGAGCCAAAATATCAGATCAAGAGTTTGACTCATTAGTAAGGAATTTAAAAAGGATTGATCCTAACAATTCCTACTTTCACCAAAACAAAGTACTGCCTTCAATGGGCAATGGTAACTATGAGGAGTTCTTAGAAACTCTTCTTCCAGTCACAAGATTGATCCTTACACCAAAGATTGATGGATGTGCTGTTGGTCTTATGTACTCCAAAGGAAAGCTTATTAAAGGAATTACTCGAAAAGGTAAGGACAAAACAGAAGCATTAAAAACAATAGAAAATATTCCTCATAAATTGCCTATTAATATATACATCCAAATTAGAGGTGAACTATATGGTCATGGTTTAATACCAACCAAGTCTCAAGCTTTAGCGGGTGGTCATCTTAGAAAGAAAATTCCTACAGGAGAAGGATTATCTTTTTGTAGTTTTGAAATCCTAAATTCAGAACTAAACAAACATACGCAACTAATACAACTTAAGAAACTAGGTTTTGAAGTTCCAGAACATATATTTACTAATTATTTAAGTGAAGTAGATATATATAGAAAGCTTTGGTTAGAAGGAAAGCTATTTTCTTCATATCCAATGGATGGATTTGTATTAACTGTAAATAGTAGAAAATTGCAGAAACAGCTTTATCAATATCAATATGCAATCAAATGTTGATAGGTGTTGTCATAACAAAACCTCACACATGCCGATATATCTCTATTTAAGGGGTTGTCACTAGATCTAACTCTTCCTAACATGCCTACAACACTCAGTTGAGAACAGGCTTCATCCTAATCACTAACACCGAGAGTTTATACCTTATCTTTATACGTTATGAAATTCCACACACTTTCTAAAGGAGACACTCTATGTTTACTAAAAAATGGCTCACAGCAGCTGAGACCGCCAACATTCTTGCTTTCTCAGAAGCAACACTAAGAAGACTTAGACAAGGAAAAGTCTTTAAAGCGGGAGTACATTACAGAAGGAAATTTGCGGGAAATCATAATAGTCCAATTCTTTATGACATAGAACTATGTGAAGCTGCCCTAAAGGAGAGAGATGCTAGGGATGCAAGAGAACTAGAACTAGCGAGGGGCTAATAATGACAAACAAAAAAAATGACTCTCACGCCAATGAGAGCCAAAAAGATTTTGCTGCTTTCAATTTAACATTTAATCAAAGTCAATTTTCAAAGCACTTAATATTAAGTTGGTGCAAAGAGTTAGAGGGCGTAACTGAAGACAAATTCAAAAAGATCCAAGGTTGGAGATGGTGGCAATAATGGAAAAAATGACTATGGAGGAAAAATACAGAGATTGGCAGAGAAGGTATCGTGCAACCTTTCGTTATGATGATCAATTCTGTAATTGGCTTAAGTTGGGTTTTGTTAAACCAATAACACCAAAGTATTTAAAAGAATACCAAATACAACTTGCTCTAGTTATAGAAATGAAAGAAGTCAAAACTCCTTGGAGTGGTGAACCAGAAGACCATAGATACCATGGTAATGGTGGCAAGTATCATTATATTTTCCAAGAAGAGCGAGAGAAAATTTACGCTAAAGCAAGAGAAGAAACTAGACGTAGATATAGCAAAGTAACTCAAGGACATACACCCGCGAAGAGAAAGCCTTATAGATCAATTACAAATAATCCACCTAGAAGGAAGACTATCTATCGTGACTAAATTAACCAAAGATCAACCCTTATCAATATCGGTTGGTTTTTTAAAAGATTTTCCAGAAGGCTTCCAAGGTAATCAACATCAAAAAATTAAATCTGGTGAATTATCAAGATTATTAGTTTCCCATTATGGAAAAAGATTAGCTTTTAATCTTCTTTCTTTAGAACCAGAAATTGATAATCATTTTATTGATCTTGAATACTGTCAGTTGTTCTATAACTACCTATCAATAATGGGTTATGAAATAGGGAAAGAAGCTGCATTTGATGCACTACTTACAGCTGCAAGAGATGGTCAATATCACCCGATTTGTAGATATTTAGAAAATATAGTTTCTAATCCATCTATCAAACCTATTAACTTGGATACTGTTGCAAGTGACTATCTTGGAACAAATTCTGAATTGTACAATCAGATCCTAAAAACTACTCTTCTAGCAGCTGTAGGAAGAGTTAAAGATAGAGGAATAAAGTTTGATAATTGTTGTGTTTTGGTTGGTCGACAAGGAACAGGAAAATCTACTTTTTGGAGATATTTAGCTTCTGATCCTTGGTTTTGTGATACATGGCAACCTAGAGAACAAGATCTATTTATGGCAATTCAATCAACTTGGATATTTGAAATTGCAGAATTAGATAGGCTTAATCCTCATGGTGATAAAGCTGCCAAGCTTAAAGCTTTGCTTTCTTCTTCTGTAGATAAATTTCGGCGACCCTATGGGAAGGCAGTTGGTATATTTCCAAGACCTTCAATATTAGTTTCATCATGTAATAGAAAAGATTTTTTAAACGATCCGACAGGCAATAGAAGATATTGGGTGATTGATTTAGGAGAAAAACAAATTAACAATAATAAGGTTCTTAGAGATAGAGACAGTATTTGGAAAGCTGCTGCTTTGGCATATAAAAGTGGCATGGTTCTAGACCTTCCACAAGAATATGCGACTCAAAGTTTCTCTATTAATAATGAATACGAAGCAGAAGATCCATTCCTCGCGAGAATAGAAGAATGGGTAACAAAGCCACACAATAAATTTAGATTTACCACCGAGCAAGCTTTGGTGAATAGTGGTTGTAGAAGTGCAGAGAATGTTACACCAAATGACTTGAAGTTATGTGCAGACTGCTTAAGAAAACTTGGTTTTGATAAAGGAAATCAATCTAGATATAAAGACCCTATTACAAATAAAAGTGTTAGAGCTAGGTATTGGAGTCACCCAGAATGGACAGAACAGCAGAAGACCCAATCACCAAGAAAATCTAATTTTGAACCTAGAGCATTAATTTGACTCAAGTGACTCAATGCACCAAAAAGTCATGAGTCAGCGCAAATCTATGTTGGTGCAATAGGTTAAAAGGTTTTGTCTCATGTCTCATTGGAAATCTACAAAAAATCTATTTTTATATAAATATCTAATAATTAGATGCAGCAAGTTTTCACAACCCCGCTGTGACATGAGACAGCTTTTTTATTACGAAATAGACATAAAAAAATAAGCTAATTTAAGCAAAAACAAGCCAAATTAAGAAAATTTAAGAGATTTATAGCGATTTAGAAGAGATTATGAAAAAACCTATTTGTCTCAATGGATCTAAGGTAAAATCCTAACACCTTTTTTAACTAAAATATATTAGTTGCATTTTTTTATGGATTACTATCACCAAATAGAAATCGAGTGGAAGAACGTATTGATCAATTACCAAAATGGGTCCTTTCCAGAGTAAATGAGTGGGTGATTTCGTGCCCCAAATTCCTCCTAGGTAAAAGGCTGCATAGTTAGACACACTTTTACAAATACTTGATCAGGTAAATGGACTAGAATAATTGCATAGCAGTGAATCTCACCAAATGTAAATTTTGTAAGATGAAACCAAAATCATTTCAGATCGAAGCTTACACTATCTCAGAAACTTCAAGAATACTAGGTTATAAAAGCACCAAAACACTCTACAGATTGCTTAATAGAGATGTCTTAGAGGATTATATTTATTTAGAACAATCAGGAAGAGTTTATCTAATGCTGGAGCCACCAAATCTTCCAACTTTAGCCGAAAAAATTAGAGCAAATATCCAATATAGAAAAAATAATATTATCAAAAGGTTCATTTAGAAAGGTTTTATTTTTTTTAATAAACATCCTTAAACTAAATTTTTTAAAAAGATTTTTTCTTTAACTTTACTTAACCATAGGTGAATATTATTTATTAAATAGAAACTAAGGAGATGTTTAAATACAGGGAATTCATAGCTCAAATCAAATATAAAGAAGTAATATCTTCACCTGTATATTTTATTCCTGTTTTGCTTTTATCCATAATGATTATTATTGAAGGGTTTCACATCTTTAATCACAAACAAAATTGCAAAACTAAAGCTGAGTGGATGGAACAATCAGGAATGACTTATGACAGGGAATCAGAAGTTAATTAATAAAATCTAAAATATAATTTATTCGCAGCAACGTTTTTTATTTGAAGAATAATCTGTCAAAGAAGTTATCCATTCCTTGATCAAAAAGAGAGCTTCTTTCTTTAGGCTGTAATACACCCATCTACCTTCTTGTCTGTCTGAGATAAGACCAGCTTCCTTCAAAATTTTTATGTGATATGAAATTCTGGATTGAGATAAATTAGTTAATTTCATAATATCGCAAACACAAACTTCTCCATCCATCATTAGGTCAATTATCTCTAGCCTAAAAGGATCAGAAAATGAAACCATCAACTTAGATATATTTTCTTTTTTTAATTTGCTACTCTCTTTTAACAATTTTAAAGTAATTAAATTCTCTTAAATATAGCTTAAATAAAAAAGATTTCATTAATCAAAACATCTTGATACATCAAAATATTTTGATCTATAATTAATATAGAAAATTTCAACAGTGATGAAAATTGGAATTAATGGTTTTGGAAGAATTGGCAGATTAGTTTTCAGAGCATTATGGGATAGAGCTGATATAGAAATAACTCATATAAATGAGATAGCAGGAGATTCGAATGCTGCTGCGCATTTACTCGAATTCGATTCAGTCCATGGTAGATGGGTGAAAGATATAAAGGTAAAAGAAGAAGAAATAATAATTGATGGAAAGAAATTAACCTACACATCTTTTAAAAATTACCTTGATATTCCTTGGGAAAAATCTTCTGTAGATATTATTTTGGAATGTACAGGAAAGAATAAAAAGCCAGACAAACTAAATCCCTATTTTGATACTCTTGGGATGAAAAGAGTAATAGTAGCTTGTCCAGTCAAAGGAATTGTTGCAGAAGCTGAATCACTGAATATTGTTTACGGTATAAATCAAAGTCTTTATGACCCTACCAAACATAAATTAGTAACTGCAGCATCCTGCACTACAAATTGTTTAGCTCCGATAGTAAAGGTAATTAATGAAAATTTTTCTATTAAACACGGTGCTATTACAACTATTCACGATGTAACGAACACTCAAGTTCCTGTAGATTTTTATAAAAGTGATCTGAGGAGAGCAAGAGGATGTATGCAAAGTTTAATACCTACTACCACTGGATCTGCTAAAGCTATCGCTGAGATCTTTCCAGAATTAAAAGGAAAATTAAATGGACATTCAGTAAGAGTTCCTCTACTTAATGGTTCTTTAACAGATGCAGTTTTTGAATTAAATAAAGAAGTGACAACTGAACAAGTGAATATGGCACTAAAGGAAGCTTCAGAAACTTATTTAAAAGGAATTCTTGGCTACGAAGAAAGACCTTTAGTTTCTGCAGATTATGTAAATGACTCTAGAAGTTCAATAGTTGATAGTTTATCAACGATGGTTGTTAATTCAAATTTATTAAAGATATACGCTTGGTATGACAACGAGTGGGGTTACAGCTGCAGACTTGCAGATCTTACTGAATATGTAATCAAAAAAGAGATTTAATTTATGTCTTTATGAAGTTATCTAATATTCAACAATATAGTGTTGTAACAGCAAACTATTGGGCGTTCACGCTTACTGACGGCGCATTAAGATTATTAGTTGTTGGTCACTTTCATGAGCTAGGTTACACAACTCTACAAATTGCTTTACTTTTCCTTTTTTATGAGTTTTTTGGAATAATTACTAATCTTTATGGTGGCTGGATAGGAGCAAGATATGGATTAAGGCTTACTTTATGGATTGGGACTATCCTTCAAATCATTGCCCTTTTCATGCTTATTCCAGTTAAGGAGGATTGGCCGGTAATTTTTAGTGTCGCATACGTTATGGTTGCTCAAGCAGTTAGTGGAATAGCAAAAGATTTAAACAAAATGAGTGCTAAAAGTGCTGTTAAGACAGTAGTCCCAGAGACAAATGATGGCAATGATACTGGCCAAAAACAACTTTTTAAATGGGTTGCTATTTTAACTGGATCTAAAAATGCTCTTAAGGGAGTTGGTTTTTTCTTGGGTGGACTTTTATATAAGTTATTTGGATTCAATAATGCTGTAGGAATTATGGGTTTTGGACTCTGCTTAGCCTTTTTATTGACATTAATTTTGCCTGGAAAAATTGGCAAGATGAAAACCAAACCAGCTTTTAATGATCTTTTTTCAAAATCAAATGCAATAAATATTCTTTCAGCAGCAAGATTCTTTCTTTTTGGAGCAAGAGATGTTTGGTTTGTTGTAGCTCTTCCAGTATTCCTAGATATGGCATTTGGTTGGGACTACATAGAAATAGGATTATTTCTTGGGGCCTGGGTAATAGGTTATGGCATTGTTCAGGCTTCAGCTCCAGCAATTAGAAAGATGTGGGGCCAGAAAGAAAGTCCAGATCGCAAAGCTATCCAATTTTGGAGTGCCGTATTAATGGTCATACCATCTTTGATAGGAGTCGCATTATGGAGAGAAAGTTCTCCATCGATAGCAATAATTTTAGGACTTACTATTTTTGGATTTGTTTTTGCAATGAATTCCTCAACACATTCTTATATGATTTTGGCCTACTCTGATAATGAAAAAGTCAGTTTAAATGTTGGCTTCTATTACATGGCAAATGCTGCTGGAAGACTAGTTGGAACATTACTATCTGGCTTACTATTTATGATTGGGAGAAATCCGAGTATTGGTCTTCAATATTGTCTTTATTTTTCATCACTTCTAATATTATTATCTTGGATATCTAGTCTTAAATTACCATCAATCAAACAAAGCTTATCATCACCATAAAAACTAATTTTTAGTAATTAGAATATTTTAATGGCAAAAATATCCTTAATTGAACTTGCAAAAATTTTTCTTAAAATTGGTATTTTCAGTTTTGGAGGACCATATGCTCATATTTCTTTATTCGAAGATGAACTTATAAATAATAAAAAATTGATATCAACTCAATCTTTTGAAAAAGGTATTGGATTATGTCAAATACTTCCAGGACCAATATCTACTCAATTGGCAATATATATAGGTCTTAAAATTAATGGTTATCTTGGTGGATTGGTATCAGGTATAAGTTTCATTATCCCAGGATTATTTTCGGTATTAGCTCTTAGTTTTTTTTGGCAAATTGGTTCTGGATCAAAATTCTTAACAGATTTAATTTATTTTAATCCTCCTATTATTGCAGGAATAATTTTTTCATTCTCATTAGTACTATTAAAAAAAAGATTAAAATTTGATCGTATATTATTCTCTAGCTCAATATTATTTCTACTTATATTTGCCAAACATAATAGTATTCAATTTCCACTCATAACAATTCTTACTATTGCAGGATTGATAAATATATTGTTACGGAAATTCAAAGATAATTTTTATAGCTTGCTACCTTTATCTATATTTTCAACAACCTCATTTTTGAGTAGTACACTCTTTTTAGATATTTTTAAGTTCTATAATTTTTTGAAGGATTCTTTAAACTCAAAGTTTTTAATAAATTATCTTAATCTGTTTTTATTCTTTTTCAAATCGGGACTTTTTATATTTGGAGGCGGATTAGTAATTATTCCTTTAATGAGTGATTATGTTGTCTCGCAAGGATGGTTAACAAATAATGAATTTATAGATGGGATAATGATTGGCCAGATAACACCTGGTCCTGTCTTATTAATTACAAGTTTTATTGGATATAAAGCAGGTTTTTCAATTGGAGGTATTAATGAGGCTTTAAAATATTCATTTATATCAACGTTTGCAATATTTTTACCAAGTTTTATTTTGATTTTTGTTTTTGGGAAAGGCTTTATAAAAAACAGATTTAAATCTGTTAATTACTTTATCGAAGGAGTAATCAATACAATTCCAGGAGCAGTTTTTTTTTCTGGCTTTAATTTAATTGAAGATAGTTTTTCATCAAAGTACTTTTTAATTAGCTTTATTTTTATAGTTTTAATCTCCACACTATTATCTTTTTTTAAAACAGTTCCAACATACATACTTATTCTTTTTTCTTTAATATTAGGTTTATCAAAATATTTGTTTGCATAAAAAAGGAGGAAATAAATTCCCCCTTTTAAATGTTTGTCTTACGGTTTATTTACCGATTCTTTTTACTGCAGCTCTTGACTTCTCAAGAATATCTCCTTTCAAAGGAACAAATCCAAGTGATGGAGCTTTATCTTGATACTCATCACTTAACAATGTATTAAAGGCTTGTTTGATAGCTTTAGTGTTTCTACCATTACCTTTTTCATAGGCGAGTATCCATGTCAATGAAGCGATAGGGTACGCTCCTTTTGCTTTTGGATTGGGATTTTTACCAGCAAGATTTTCATCTAAAGTAATACCATTGAGAGCTTTAGCTCCTGCCTCAACTGTTGGCTTTACATATTCTCCAGAAAGATTCTGAAGTGCAGCGGCTTTAACATTACCTTTTATATAAGACTGGTTAACATAACCAATTGCGCCAGGAGTATTTTGAATAACACCTGCAACACCAGAATTACCCTTTGCTCCAACACCTGCCGGCCATTTTACAGACTTACCTGTCCCTAATGTCCAGGTTTTTGAAAACGCTTCCATAGAGTTTGTAAAGGCTTTAGTTGTACCTGATCCATCAGAGCGATGAGTCCAAGTCAATTTCCCTGGTTTACAGCCTAATTCTTTCCAATCTTTAATCATTCCCATAGCAACTTGTACTGCTTTCTCTTGGGAAAGTTTTAAATCGCAATCATAGTTATAACCAAATGCAATAGTACCTCCAACCATAGGTATCTGTACTAGTCCTCTAGTAACTTTTGCTATATCTTTATCTTTCATGGGATCATCAGAAGCACCAAAGTTTACAGTCTGATCAATAAATGCTTTTCTTCCAGAACCAGAGCCGACTGCTTGATAATTAACTCTTGGGCCGCCAGATTTTGCTAGATCAAAAAACCATCGAGTGTAAATTTTGGCAGGAAATGATGCTCCAGCACCACTTAATCTTGTTTTAGCAGAAACACTTGTGCCAGGAACACTTGTACCAGCAGCAATGGCTACTGCAGAAGTGAAAACCAAAGCTTTCTTAGCTATGTTCATGGATGTCATGATTAAATAAAGACTTCATATATATAGCACCAAATTTACACACAAATACTCATTAATTAAAACTTTATCCTATGGTTAATTAGTTCTTAACCCCTTCTTAAACTAAATATCAAAATAACTTATTTACGTTTGGTTTTGAAAATATTTGAAAATAAATGAATTTCAATTTAAAAATATTATTTAAAAAATATTCAAAAATTTAGAAATCATTTTGTTTAATTTAAGAAAAGTTTAAAGTCTCTTTAAAATTTCCTTCTGACCTAATTTCTTGGCCGTTTCTTAACCTTTATTAGTTCTCATAGATTTGGATATTTATCCATTTTTACGTGTTGAGGTTCATGAAACTTTTTCAAAAACTAATTGCTGCTCCTGCAATCATTTCTTTGGCATCAGGTTTAGCAGTAAACGCAGCTGAGATCAATTCAACAGATCTTAGTGATTATTCAAACTCCAACAATTTAGTATCTTTAGGTGATTTTAAATCTGATACTTTATTCCCAGGAGATTGGGCTTACGATTCATTAAAGGATCTTACAAATAGCCCTAAATTTAATGGTAACTCAGTTACTCGTTTAGAAGCTGCTGCTGAATTAAGCAATCTAATCGCTGGTGGTGAAGGCTTAATGAACGGAGCTGCAATAGGTAGGCTAAGTGATGAACTTGGTTCTGAGTTGGCAATTATGAAAGGAAGAGTTGATGGCCTTGAAGCTCGTGTTAACGGACTTGAAGCTGGTTCTTTCAGTGAAACGACCACTATGAGTGGTGAAGTAGGGTTCCTATTAGGTGCAACTGATTCAGCAACTAAAGCCAATGATGTAGTTCAGTTTGAATATGCCTTAGGAATTGACCTAGATACAAGTTTCACAGGTGAAGATAACTTAAACATCGGAATAGTAACTGGAAATGGTCTAACAAATGTTGGTGCTGATAATACTGGTTTAGACTGGGGAGAAAGTGAAAGTGACGCCCTTGTGGTTAATGACCTCAACTACACTTTCCCAGTAGGCGCATGGAAGGTTGCAGTTGGTGATTCTATGGATGCATCCAAGACTTGGCCTAATGCATGTTCCATGAATAATATGGTTGATAACTTAGGAGATTGTGGTGCCGCAAACTCTGTTGACTTAAGTGGTAATGTTTCACTTAGTGCTGCAACTGGATTTGGAGATGGTTGGGAACTTGGACTAGGTATATCTGGAATTGCAGGCAAAACCGATACTACCTCCACTGGTTTGTTTACTAAAGAAGGTACTGACCTTTTTGGTTTAGCTCTTGGTTATGAAGCAGATACATTCGGTTTCACAGTAGCTTACTCTGATAAAGATACTGCCAACTACTACGGTTTAGTTGCATATTACAGCCCCGAAGAATTACCAACTACCTTTAGCGGTGGTGTTGAAGTAGGGAATCCAGATTCAGGGGAAGACACAACTCAATGGGCTTTCGGTATTAGTACTGATGTAGGTGAAGGTACATTAAGTGCAAACATTGGAACCAATGGACCAATCAAAGACAATGCAGAAGAAATTTATGCATATGATCTTTCCTACGAATATCCACTTAACGACAGTATGAGTATTACACCTTTCGTTTACATTTCTCAAACGACAGGTACAACTGTTGACACTACTGGAGCCGGTGCATTTGTATCATTCTCTTTTTAATTTTTTACAAAATTCCTAGAAGAGTAAAAACATTGGGCTCCATAATGGAGCCTTTTTTCTTCCCATCCTATAAATCTTTATCGAGACATGGAAAGATAGTTTCAAAAATTGCTCCACCATCCTTATGATTAAAAGCCTTTATAAAACCTTTATTGTTATTGATTATTTTTTTTGTTATTGAAAGACCTAAACCACTTCCACTTTTCTTGAATTTAGTCCTTGATGGATCACCTCTATAAAAACGAGAAAAAATATCATTAAATTCATTTTCTTCTAATCCAATACCTTTATCTCTAACTCTCATAACAACCGAGCTATCTCTTTTAAAAATTTCAATTTGAATTTCTTCATTAGCTGGGGAATAACGAATAGCATTATCCAAAATATTTATAAAAGCTCTTTTTAAATTTTCAATATCTGCAGATATAAAATATTTTGTTGGCATTAGTAGATTTATTTTTATATCTTTTTTTTCTGCAAGTGGTTTTAAGGTTTGCCAAGATTCCATCACTAAATCTGAAATAGATATTTTTTTATTTTTATTAAAAGCCTCGCTACTTTCTAGCTTAGAAAGTTCTAAAGTTTCTTCAACCATTTTTCTTAATCTTTTAGATTCTTTCTTAAGTCTTTTAACGAGATATCTATCTTTCTTTGATACTACTGATTCCAGTCTTTCGCCTATCAAAATAAGAGATGTAAGAGGTGTTTTCAGTTCATGAGACACATCGTTGATTAATTGATTCTGTCTTTTTTTTATGGATTCAATTGATAATTTACTCTCCAACAATATTAAATAATTTTTTTTCCTTGCTCTAACAATATTTACAGAAATGGGTTCCCCCGAAATAGTGCAATTTAGGCTGATTGGGAAATCTTTTTTTCTTGAATATAAAATCTTATTTCTTAGTACTTCAAGCTCATTAATATCATTAATTGCTTTTCCAATAACATCCTTATATTTAATAAACTTAATGAGAGATAAACCTTTCTGATTGATAAATTTTATTGTTAGATCAGATGACAAAATAATCCATCCTTGAGATGAATAATCTAACCAAGATAAAAGTTGCTGTGGTTTAACTTTATCAAATGGAAAATCAAAAATTTGTTGGTTCTTATTTTTAGTTAATTCAATATTTTTATTATTTTTTGAAAATCCTTTAACCTTGGTTTTCCATTTCTCATAAAAGAAAGTTAATACCTGTTGTAGTGTTTTCATTCTCATCCAAACTTATATCCAAAACCTCTTACAGTTTTCAGAAGTTTTGGCGCTGAGGGATCTTCTTCTAATTTCTCTCTAAGCCATCTAACATGAACATCTACTGTTTTAGTATCACCAATAAAGTCAATTTCCCATATTTTTTCCAGAATTAAATCCCTTGACCATACTCTTTTTGGACTTTTCATAAATAACTCTAATAATTTAAATTCTTTTGGAGATAAAGTTATTTCCCTATCAAAAGAAGTTACTCTGCATTCCTCTAAAAACATTTTTATATGATTAAACTCGATGATAGATTGCGTTTTTTCTATATATTTTTTATTACGTTTAGATCTTCTTATTAATGCTCTTGATCTGGCAATTAATTCATTTAAACCAAAAGGTTTTGTTAAATAATCATCAGCACCAACCTCTAATCCAAGAACCCGGTCTGATTCATTATCTTTGGCACTCAAAATTAATATGGGCGTATAATTTTCTTCATTTCTTATTTTTCTGCATAACTCTAATCCATTTAACCCTGGTAACATTAAATCGAGAATTATAAGGTCAACATCATTTTTAGTATTTTCGCCAATAAAATCTGAAGCACTTAAACCGTCTTTAAAAGTTAAAACTTCAAAACCTTCGCCTTTCAATGATTCACTAACTGTCAGCCTAATACTCTTATCATCCTCTACAAGAAGAATCTTTGAGCCCTGCAAACTTTTATGATCTTTAATAGTCATTTGAAAACCCAACAAATTAATTTTATATAATCAAATTTATTTGATGTAATTATTTCATAATTAATTTACATTGAATTATTATTTTTTTCATTAAATCTTATTTCCTTTTTAATTTTCCCTTAAACCCTTTTATCTAAATTTAGATTGTCTCTTTAATCTTCCTCACACATAATTTTAAAGAGACAAATTTATTGAATTTAATAATAGATATTAAAACTAATATCCCATCGAAGCATAATAATAATCGTCATCTTCATCTATATTTGTCACTACCCATTCTGGCGGAAAGTAACCAATTTTTACGTATTGATAAAGCTTATCAACATCCGGATCGTAATAGGTATCATTAATTTTTGGATCTTTGATTACTTTGCTTGGATGCATAATAAAAAATATTTCTACTCTTTCTTTATAGATTATTTAGTTTAAAGCAGCTTTAAATCTCATTTAAATATTTTCATTTGATCTACTTGACCCAAGACTAATTTAACTTGTAATTAGTCATTATTGTTTTAATGACCGATTTTTTCGGATCTTTATTTGGATAACAATTAACAATTTTATATTTACCACCTTTTCTATCTGTCTCAACAAGAGTAAATTGAACAAATTTTTCTTTTTCAACATTTGAAAAATCCTTTACTTCTATTTTGATTATTTCTTCATTTTTACTTTCAATTATTCTGGATTTACCTCCACAAAGACGAACAGCCGTTTCTTTAGTTACATAAAATAATTTTTTTTCATCATTAATGGATGATTTACCTTTCGTAATCGAAATTTCATCTTTTGTAATGGATAATTCTTCTTGGGTAATGGATAATTCATCTTTTGTACTGCAAGAAGTAAGAATAAAAATAAATACAGCCAGTAGCTTTTTCATATTTTTTTTAAATGATAAATTCACTTGTAATTGCTTTTAATTGTTTTTTATTTAGTTGGGTAAGATAGCTATAAATTTCTTTTCTACATAATCTGTCTTCAACTCTTTTACTTTCAAGAATTGAAAAAGTAATGAAATTAACAAGTTGATTTTTGTTCATGTTTATCTTTTAGGTCTCTATTGTTAACTTTTAATTAAATTCTTATTAAATAAACTTTTGACTATTAGAAAAAATATTTAATTTCAAAATTTAGAAATTTTTTAAACAAATTTATTTTTTACTTAATAACTTCTTAATCCAATAATCTTAAGTTATATAAGTCTTCTATATTTTTACGCCTTGAATATTGAAGACAATCATATAAAAAAAATAATAAATGATTATAAAAAATTCACCTTCTCCCAAAAACTCAAATCAAGCCCAAGAAATAGGGCATATCAAATATTCTTATAAAGAAAGTTTTAAAAGAGAAAATAAATCTATTTTGGATGATTCGGAATTTATTGAAAATTACAATAACGCCCTTAAATCACCACAATCAAGAAGATTGTATAAAGATACAGAGAATGAAATTCATTATGACTCAATTAAGGCCCAGAATATTTTACCTCTAGATAAAATTTCTATTTAAAATTTTATTAAAAACTACTTTTAAAGATTTTTTAAATAGATCTTAAATCCGACCTTCTTTTTTTAATGTTAGCTTACTTCTACGTTCATCCAATTTATTTGGACGCATGAAATGAGAATAGGGAACGGGATTCTCATTAACTGCATAAGATCATGAATGAGCTCTCTCAAATAAGAGAAAAAATTACAAGAGCCAAGAGGCTTTATGAAGCCCAAATCTTGGCAACTAAAAATGGAGAAGTTACTCCATATAGAAGATCAGTCTTTGAAGAAAGAATTAGGGAAGCACAAAAAGAAATGAGATCGCAAGACACCAAAAAATAAATTCTTTTGTAAAAATCTATTTTGTATCAGCTACATTCTTGAAGAAATCGCAGTAAGCCATTAATTCTGATTCGGTTTCAATTTTTAGATTTAAATCATTAATTGCTTTCTTGGTATCAATTCTGTAGCCATACCAATCTAGACAAACTTCTCTCTGCCTTTGGGTTTCAGAAACCTTTTGAGTACCTATTTCGTTTGAGTTACTAGTACAACTCGCAAGGAAAATAGTTGAGAGAGCTAGTAGTGGGAATAGTAGTCTTTTCATTTGTTAATCACAACAACTTTCCGATGTTGCTGAAGAAGTCCAAGATGATTCTTCCATTGTTGAAAGGTCAACTCTATGCGTTGCCATCCAGTCACCATTAGCTTCCACAAACTTTTGAACATTACCTTCTGGAGCTTGATGAATAACAATAACTTTTTGAGGATCTTCCTTACTTACTCCTCTAAAAAGTGGCTTAATGAGAAATTCAGAATGTCTTTTTTCAGCTTCCGCACTGTCAAATATCGCGGCCCATTCATCGAAAGTGCTTTCAATTTTAAAAGTAAAAACTGAGGTTATGGAACAAGACATAATAAAGATATTGTTTGTTTAATTAAAATAAATCTGTTTAATTAAGGTTTAGTTAATTATCTTTAAATGGAATTAAAACAGATGTTTTTTCAAATTTAAGCCAACCTTTTTTCTAATATTTTTAACATTCTTAAATAAACATTCCTATTGAAAAGGGTAAGTGTCAATGCTATCAATTTAATAAAACTTACAAAAATATGGAGCTAAATACTTTCTTACTTATCTTATTAGTCATTGCAAATTTTACAAATTTATATCTGACTCATTTCAAAAAAAAGAAAAAGTAATAGCTTTTACAATTTAAACAAACATTTTAATTCGCTTAACCTTTTATTAATTTTAAGTTAAAAAAAAGATAATCAAATCAGTTTTAAATAGGTTTAATTGATTAAATCTTAGTGAATAATAAGCTCTCCTTAAAAAATATTAATGTCAAATATGGAGAGAGCCTAGCTTTAAAATCTATAAACTTAGATATTTACAAAGGTGAATTTGTAGTCCTTCTTGGATCTTCTGGGGCAGGTAAATCAACTTTACTAAGAACAATAAATCAATTGAATCCATTAACTTCAGGAGAGTTAGATTTTTTTGATTTAGGAAAAATAAGAAATAAAAAAGATCTTCAGAATTTAAGAAAAAAAACTGGGATGATATTTCAACAACATCAGTTGATTGAGAGAAATACTGTTTTCCAAAATGTTTTAACTGGTCGACTTGGATTTCATTCACTATTTAGAAGTATTTTACCTCTTCCAAAATTTGATCAAGAACTTGCTCTCGATTGCATAGATAGAGTTAGCCTCTTAGATAAAGCGCTTGTAAAAGTAAAAGAATTAAGCGGAGGACAACAACAAAGAGTAGGAATTGCTAGAGCTTTAGCTCAAAATCCTTCGTTGATTTTGGCAGATGAACCAATAGCTAGTCTTGACCCAAAAACTTCCCATCAAGTTTTATCGATGCTGAAAGATATTTGTAAGAAAGATAATATATCCGCATTAACTAGTCTTCACCAAGTTGATTTTGCTAAAGAATATGGAGATAGAATTATTGGCTTAAGTCATGGGAAAATAGTTTTTAATGGTAAATCAGATCAACTTTCAGACGAGATTTTAAAAAATATTTATTCATCTTCACCAATAGCAGAAGAAGCAAATTTTACCTCAAATGAAGTGGTAATGGTTTAAAACCACTTCATTAAAAAAACTTAAACAAAAAAATGAAACTTAAATCTCTTTTAAGCGTTTTTACTATTTCTCTTGTGGCGCTTACTTCGGCATGCTCTACGAAAAATGCTGGACCAAGTGCTGATCCTGATAAGTTAATTGTTGCATTAATTCCTGATGAAAATGCTGCAACCGTTATCCAAGATAATCAAGGTCTAAAAGATTACTTAACTGAAGCCTTTGATAAGGAAATAGAGTTAGTTGTTACTACTGATTATTCTTCAATGATTGAAGCAGCTAGAAACGATAGGTTGGATTTAGCTTACTTTGGACCTTTATCTTATGTTTTAGCTAAAGCAGTAAGTGATATTGAACCTTTTGCAGCAAGGATTAAAGGAGGAACTAAGACTTATAATTCCTGCATAATTGGAAACACTAAAAAAGGTGTTACTAGTTTTGATGATATCAAAGGTACTACTTTTGCTCTTGGAGATCCAGCTTCAACCTCTAGTAGATTATTCCCTGAGTTAACTCTTGCTGAAAATGGACTTACTAAAGGCAAGGATTTTCAAGGAGTTTTTCTAGGATCACATGATGCTGTTGCCTTAGCAGTTCAAAATGGAAATGCTCAAGCAGGAGGAATGGCATGTCCGATTCTTAAATCCCTAAAGAAGAAAGGAGTTATTGACCCTTCTAAAGTAACAACTATTGCTCAATCTTCTCCTATTCCTCAATATCCATGGACAATGCGTTCAACTTTATCTCCTGAATTAAAAGAAAAAATAAGAGTTACTTTCTTAGATCTAGATAGTGACAAAGTCCTTAAACCTTTTAACGCTGATGGTTTCGCATCTATAACTGATAGTGATTATGACGGTATTAGAAAAGCAGGCAAACTTCTAGGTCTTGATCTTTCTAAGTTTGTTAAGTAAAAAAATCACTTTACAAATACAAATAAAAAAATTATTAAATGGATAAATTCAAAAGAATTTTAGAGGTCGAAAGGAGGACTTGGAAAAAACAATTTTTCAGGGTTCTCATAATTTTGATATTTGTATTTTCTTCTTTAGCAGTTATAGGTCTTTTCGATTTTGAAAGGATAAGTACAGGTATTCCGGCAGTTTTAAAATTACTGCCGGAAATGTTTCCTCCTGATTTCTCAAGAGCTGGAACTTGGTTTAAACCTTTAATAGACTCTTTGGCAATGAGTATCGCAGGAACTTCGATTTCTGTTTTTTTATCTTTACTTCTATGTTTTTTTGCTGCAAGAAATACAACTATAAATCCAATTGTTTACAACTTAGCAACACTAATTTTAAACGTCACAAGAGCTGTTCCTGAATTAATTTTAGGAATTATTCTAGTTGCAATGATTGGCTTTGGTGCTCTACCGGGGACATTGGCATTAGGTCTTCATTCTGTTGGAATGTTAGGTAAATTTTATGCTGAAGCTATTGAGCTTTGTGACAAGGAACCTATAGAAGCAGCTAGAGCTTCTGGCGCAAGTGATCTACAAGTTATTGTGCATAGCATTCTTCCTCAAGTTTTTCCTGCTATGGCTGATGTTACTTTTTATAGATGGGAATACAACTTTAGAGCTTCAATGGTTGTGGGTGCTGTAGGGGCTGGTGGTATAGGTTTAGAGATCATAAGTGCTTTGAGGATAATGGATTATGCTCAAGTATCAGCTTTATTAATAGTAGTTTTAGTCGTAGTAACTGTATTAGATAGCATGAGTAACTATCTCAGGAAATCAGTATCTGAATAATTCTCATTAAATGAAGAAAGTTGTTATTTCCAATAAAGTTCATACTGAAGTTATTGAGTTATTAGAAAAAAATTTTGAAGTAATTAGTAACCAAAATGATAAACCTCTAACTTATGAAAAATTAAAGTTCTTATGTAAAGATGCAAATGGTGTGATGGTATTTATGCCAGATAGAATTGATAAGAACTTTTTAGATAATTCAAAAAATTTAGAGATCATCTCTGGAGCACTAAGAGGATTTGACAATATTGATTTGGAAGAGTGCATAAAAAGAAATATAAAATTTACAATGATCCCAGATTTACTTGCTTCCCCTACAGCAGAGTTAACATTGGGACTTCTTATTGGTTTATCAAGAAATCTACTAATAGGTGATGAATATGTTAGATCTGAAAAGTTTAAAGGTTGGGAACCAAAATTCTTCTCAAATGGAATTGAAGGGAAAAATGTTTGTCTTCTAGGTATGGGTAAATTAGGGGTTGAAGTAGCTAGGAAGATTAAAGGTTTTAATGTAAAACTTTTTTATCATGATTTACAAAAATTAGATTCAATAGATGAACAACAACTAAACACCAAATATCTGGAATTAAATGATCTTTTTGAGAAGGCTGATTATTTGGTTATTCTTTTACCTTTAAAAAACGATACTTACCATTTTATTAACTTTGAAAATATTTTAAAAATAAAAAAAAATTGTTTACTTATTAATACTTCAAGAGGTTCTGTAGTAGATGAGAGTGCAATTGCACAAGCAATTAATTCTGGGCACATAGGAGGATATGCTTCAGATGTCTTTGAATTTGAAGATTTATCGATAAAAGATCGACCAAAAAAAATTAATCAGGAATTATTAAATTTAAAAGATAAGACTTTTTTTACTCCTCATCTTGGCTCAGCAGTTGATGAAGTTAGACTTTTTATTGAATTAGAAGCTGCTCAAAATATTATCAACTTTTTATATCATTAATAGTTTTATACATTTTTATATAAGAGATATTTTCTTTTTTGAAATAATCACCTTCAGATAAAAAACCGAATTTTTCATAAAACATTTGGGCTTTTTTTCTAGAAAATAAATAAATATAATTTATTTTTTTTTTTTCTAAATAAGAAATTGAATGACAAATTAATTTAGACCCAAATCCTTTGTTTTGATAAGCAGGTTTTGTGGCCATTTTTCTAATTCTTGCTTTACTTTCTCTAATGTAAAGTGAAATTATTGATATTAATTCCTCTTGTTTATATAAACCAAAATGTGTACCATTTTTATCATCTTCAAGAATACAAAATTCTCTTTTTTTATCTGGCCAAATAGCTTCATGCCTTATATCAATAGTTTGATTAGAATATATTTTTCTAATTGAAATTGGCATTCTTAATTATCTTTTCTTCTTAAATTTATCTTAATCATAAATGTTTAATATCTTGTTAAGACTTGTATTGAGGTGGAATCAGTTTTGAACAATATAAAATTAAAATTCGATAATGACGGATTTATAGTTAATGAGAACCTAATAAATCAAGTTGATTTAGAGGCAATTGAAAAATGGATTAGTGAACTTAACGACTCTAAAGAGGTTAACCATCATTATGAAAAAACAGTTAATGGTAAAGTGCTTTCAAGAACAGAAAACTTTGTAAGCTCGCATACATCTTTTAGGGAATTTCTTTTAAGTTCATCAATAAAAGATTATTTAACTATGCTATTTGATGATGAACCAATATTATTCAAGGAAAAAATAAATTATAAATACCCAGGGGGAGCTGGATATGCACCTCATCAAGATGCTCCTGCTTATCCTTTTGGGAAAAAACACATAACAATGCTATTAGCTATAGATGACTCTGATATAAATAATGGATGTTTGGAATTTGCAAGAGGTAGAAATAATGAGGGCATAATAAATATTGATGAAAAGGGGTGTATAGATTCACTAACCGCAGAAAAATTTGTTTGGGAGAAGATACCTCTTAAAAAAGGAGGCGCAGTATTTTTTGATTCTTTTGTTCCTCACAGAAGTTCAACAAATAAATCTAGTCGTCCAAGAAGAGCGCTCTATGTAACTTATAATGCTAAAACTGAAGGCGATTTAAGAAAAGATTATTATGACTTTAAAAAGAACTCTCTTAAAGATGGATATGTAAGTTTAATAGGTCACTTTGAAGGAGAAGCAATTAAATGAAATACAAAACTATTAAAAACTTCAAAAACAAATTACAAAATTCTGATAACAATGAATTTGTAGATTTATTATTTGACTTTATTAAGGAGGAAGGAAAAACTAATTATGATGAATCAGTCACTCAATTACAACATAGTCTCCAAACAGCTTCACTCGCTCGCACTGAAGATGGCAGAAGGCATATAGTAATTGCTTCTTTGTTACACGATATAGGTCATCTTCTAATAGATGAAAATGACTCAAAAAATGATTTCTTAAAAAAAGATCTTAACCATGAAAATATTGCTTCAAATTTTTTAAAAGATTTTTTCTCTGAAGAAATTACAGAAAGTATTCGCTTACACGTTGTAGCAAAAAGATATTTATGCTCAATCGATAATTCTTATTATGAAAGTTTATCTAAAGCATCTAAAAATAGTTTTAAGGTACAAGGTGGTGCTTTAAATAAAGAAGAGATTAATGAACTAGAAAATAATAAATACTTCAAAGATGCAGTTCGATTAAGAAAATGGGATGATAGAGGAAAGGTTTCTCTTAAAGAAGTTGAAGAATTAGATACTTATAAAGAAATGATTGTTGCCGAAAGATTAGCTATCTATTAAAAATATATTCATAGCTTATATTTATAGATTCTTTAAGAGAATTGCTTATGAATGATGATTCAATTTTTTCTTTTATAAAGTTCTTTATTTTTAATTTCTTAATAAGTGGAAGGCATATTTTACAATGCAAGGTTGAAATTTTATTATTTTGAACATCACTTTTAGAGATAATATCAACATAAAAACTTTTTGATTCAATATTATTCTTTTCTAGAATTATTCCAAGAGTTGTTGAAATACAAGAAGCTAAAGATGCAGACAATAGATTTGAGGGTTTAGTCTGTTCGCAAGAATCATGTAAATTTCTATTCGAATTTGTTTTTATTTTTAATTGATTTTCGAAGATAATTTCACTCCGAAATTCACCTACATATTTCGCCTTAATTGACATATAAAAATAGCTATTTTTAAGAGCTTATTATGGGTAAATTAAGTTAAGATTAAGGCCAAAAAATTTTGCTAAATTTAATAATTGATTAAAAAATTTTAAATGCAATTTTCTGATAGATATCTAAGTATTTGGGTTTTCTTAGCAATGTGTATTGGATCTTTATCCGGTTATTTATTTCCTAATTTATCTCAATTTATAGGCGGATTAGAGCTCTCAAGAATAAATCTTCCAATAGCAATTCTTATCTGGGGAATGATTTTCCCAATGATGTTATCAATAGATTTCAAGTCAATAATAAATTTGAAATATAAGATTAAAGGATTTTCTATTGTCCTTTTTATTAATTGGTTAATAAAACCAGTTTCAATGGCCATCATTGCAGCCTCTTTTTTATATTTTTTATATGGTAATTTTATAGATCCTGTACTTGCTAAAGAATATGTTTCTGGAATGATTCTATTAGGAATAGCGCCATGTACAGCAATGGTTTTTGTCTGGAGTAATCTTGTTAAAGGCGATCCTTTATTTACTTTAATCCAAGTAGCTATTAATGATCTAATATTAATTTTAGCCTTTCCATTATTGTCAAAAATTCTTTTAGGATTTAACAGTATAGATATCCCGTTAGATACTGTTTTCGGTTCTGTAATAATCTTTATTTTGGTACCACTTTTTCTAGCAATATTTTTAAAAAATAAAATCTATAGCGAAAAAAGAATAAAAAGTATTTTGAATAAAAGTAAAAGTTATTCGTTGTTTTTTTTAATTCTTACAGTCTTTTTATTATTCTTTGTTCAATCAAAATCTATATTACAAAATCCTATTCATATAATCTTAATTTCAATTCCATTAATAATACAGACTCTTTTTATTTTTTATTTAACTGCTTTTTCAATGAAGTTTTTTAGGCAAAAGTATTCTATTTCCTGTCCAGGATCGATGATAGCAGCTTCAAACTTTTTTGAACTTGCAGTAGCTGTATCGATAACTCTTTTTGGGATTAATTCAGGAGCTGCTTTAGCCACTATAGTTGGGGTACTAGTAGAAGTTCCTTTGATGCTTTATTTAGTAAATATTTCTAAGTCTTCCAAAATATTATTTATAAAGTAATATTTTCTTCATACCATTGAATTCTTTCTTCTAAATAAGTGCTCATACTTCTGCCAAATCAAAAGCCTTTTTAAGATCTTTGGTCATAAATCTAGCGTAACTTTCTAGGTGTGTTTGTAGATCATGCCCCATTGCATCAGCAATTTGTTTAGGTGCTCGCATTGTTCCATCTTCCATAGGTCTAGTGTGAGCAACATATGCGTATCTATGACGGAAGGAATATGGTTTGCACTTTTGTCCTTCTGCTTCTGCTTCTGCACAAATAGACAACCAAGTCTTTCTAATGCTCTTCCTCCTAAGATATTCTCCAAAGTTTTGACCGCCATTACCTAGAGGAATTTTTGGCAGTTCTTCTCCCGCTGCCAACCTTTGCACTAAGTTGTAGTTCCAATCAAAAGGTTCTCCATCTACATCTCTAACCAATAAAGGCAATAGTTGTCTTTCTTTAAAATTAGAATTTACTTTTTGGTATATACACCAAAGTTCTGTCTTGTTATTTCTGAGAACCAGATGATTAAGTTCTTCTGGTCTTAATCCATAAACTGAACAAAGTTGAGCAGCAAACTTCCATCTTTGGGCTTGTGGTTGGTCAATAAAGTTATCTACTAATCTTCCAATCTGGGCATCTGTTAATGGATAACCAATATCTTTCTTTTTAGCTATATTTTTTTCTTCATTATTATCTTTGAAATTTCCATAATTTGGTCTCCAATAAGAAGGGAAATCTTCATAGTTGCAGCAATAATCTAAAAAACTATTAAAAGCTAATCTCATATGCCTTCTTATTGTTGCCTTGTCAGGTGGCCAACCAACTAATTGATTGTATTGTCCATGCTTATATTCATTAATTACCTTTTTATATAAAGCTCTAGCATTTTGCGGTCTATGATTTGCTCTATTCATATAGAACATAACTCCCTCTAAAACAGGAAGATGCTTTTTATTCCAAGTGTTTTCTTTAATATCTGATCTTTCTTTTCTATATCTAACAAAAGCCCCTTCCCAATCAAGTTTGACTTCCGAAGAAGAGTTTCTTGCATATTTAAAAGCGGTCTTTAAAAGGATCTTTCCATTATTTTCTAAATAAGTGTTTGCTCCTTCTTCTATAAACTTCAATGCTTCAATCATTTGATTCTCTTCCCATAAGTAAGGAAGGTTTATAGATTTTCTTCCAGTTGTCTTAGTTCCATATATTAAACGCATATTCCCTCTATCATTTTCTACTGTCCAACCAGATCCAATAGATTCCTTTATTGCCCTTCTTAATGTTTTTACCCAATTGTTTGATTGTGGCATTTAATGACCGAGTGCTCTACCTATTGTCCACGGATTTCCGTGGATTTTCAACTGAGTAAGGCAAAAGTGTGCAGTCTCGTGCAGTCTTATGCAGAGTATGACTTCAGTTATAGCTTAGATCCCTTTGTCTCACTAGAAGAGTCATAGTGCTTTGGGAGCACTAGGTCGCAGGTTCGAATCCTGTCGCCCCGACTCTAAAAAATCAAGTCATACTAGCGAGTCTCTCAACTCGCTTTTTTATTATTTGTTGTCTCACATTAAGAAAAGGTAGCTAGAGGGGTAGCTAGGATACAGTTGTTGCGGTCGTCACTTACTTATCTAGTGCCTTTTATTGACAATTCCATCAATTAGGTTGTTCCCCAAAAATTTTAGAACACTTATTAATCAATAAGTGCTTAATCAATAAGTGCGACCCATGAAAAGGCTGCTCCAATACCGATTAAAATTCCCGAAACCAAATTTTTATTCTTTAAAATTTTTCCAATATGCTCTGATAAGTATAGGACTATTAAGAGCAAAGATCCTTGCCCTATAAATATTCCTAAAAAGTAACTTAATAGAGGACTTTGCTCAGCACCAATAATTGCACCTCCTATCAAGTAACCATGCAAAGAGATCATGGGTAAAAGTAATGAGCTAGGTAAATAGCCCAAAATTATCAAACTTTCTAAAACTAAGCTTAAAGATACTAATGCTTCTGCGTAGGGAATCATAAATTCTGGCAATGACAAAATTTGCGCAATAGCACTTCCAATTAAACCAAAACCTAATAAAGGTAATATCCATTTTTTTGGGAATCTCAATCCAATAAGACTTATTGCCAAAATAAAAAGGAGATGGTCTGGACCTAATAAGGGATGACCAATACCACTGATAAATCCCTGCCAGGAAGTTAATGTGGAACTCTCACCCATACCAAATGGATGATGAGCAAATACTGGATTATAGATACTAATAAAAAACAAATATACAGGGAAGATTATTAAAGAGACTTTTAAGTTCTTATGAAAAAAATTTTTAGAATTCATTTTTCTATTTAAATTAATGATCTTTGCATGGTGAACATTCTTCACAATCTGTACATTCGCAAGGACAAACACAACCACAACCTGGACAAACTTCTTTCTCGTTTAAAATCAAAGTATCTGTTACTAAATGTTTTGTAAAAGTAATAACCATAATTTGGAAAATTTATTTCTAAATATAAACAATATATGACTAAAAATTAATGCTAGTAATAATTTTTTATACATTTTATAAAATTAAATTAAAAAACGATTATCATTTTTATTTAATTAAGAAATATATTATTTAACAAAATTTAAAAATGATAATCATGTTCATGAATATTATTTAACAAAACAATAACAAACCTTTTAAATAATATTTTGATAATGAAAATCACATTCATGATTATTATTTAAAAAGATAACTTCACTCAGCTTCTATATCAATAATTCTTTTACCTTCCAAAGCATTAATTCTTTCTTCTTGGAATTCAATAGCGACTATCAATTATTTTTTGGGGTGATAACTACAAGAAGGCACTCGGGTGTAAAAGGGGTAGCTAGAGGGGTAGCTAAGTGACGATCTCATGCGAATTCATGCGATAGCAAGGCATGAATTTGAGACTCAGAAACGTTCCAACACAATAGATAACTCTAGTTATAATCTATATTCTTATATTTTTCTCAAAGTTACATACAAGTGCTTTGGGAGCACTAGGTCGCAGGTTCGAATCTTTTAGCCCTATGAGTTTCAGCAATAAGTCTCAGCTAATACCTAGTTCACTCAAATTTTTGCTTCACGCAAAATTTACGCAAAATAAATCTTTGAAAAATAATTAACCTGTGAATCCCATTTTCTGTTCTGCTGCCATTAATGAGCCAACAAGCTTGTGCTCAGCAACTTTTTCATCGTCAGTCATAACTGGCTTGATATCAAAATCTATATCAAACTTAACTTTCCAAGGAGCAAAATGTTCTGTCATTTTTATGCCTGCTGAAGCTTGGACAATAATATAAACATTATTTGAGTAAGAGGCATGATACCTTCCCAAAACTTTGAATCCTTCAAACTCATCATTCAAAGTTCCATCTTCAATAACCTTTAAAAAAAGATCATACGCTGCACCCATAAGAGAAACATTTTTAAAAGTTGCAGTTACTAAATAAGTATTCATTTGATTAATAAATCTATAAATCTTTTATAGGGTATAGCATTTAGTATTGAGTTAAGGATCTTGAAATGAATATTTCTGCTAAAGGAATTTTTTTAGATCGACTGTCAATAATTAAACCGCTTGAAGTTCTCTAGCTTTTATAAATGCTTTTTTAGTAGTTGTAGTTTTTGCGTAATCATACGACTCAAGATGTGTTCTTAATGTATGCCCCATTGCATCAGCAACACTACCCGCATCAATTCCTAATTGATGACCTCTTAAGGAATAAGAATGTCTAAAGCTATAACAACCAAGACTTTCGCCCCGCTTGGCCATTAATGCTTTAAGAGAAATCCAACCCGCTTTTTGTTTTAACCATTTACCCATTTGATCTCCAACACCCTCAACAGTTTTGCAATCTGGCATACATTGATAGGGAAGTTCTAATAGACCTGCTTTGTACAATCTGACTACTTCTTCATAATGAACATTGCCATCATTATCTACTAGATAAAGAGGTTCTAATATTCTTGGTTTTGTTACACCCTGACCCGATCTTTTTTCATACATACACCAAAGTTCATCTTTTCTCTTTTTATAAACTAAGTGTCTTAATTCAATAGGTCGTAAACCAAAAACAGCACAAAGCTTCATTGCATTGACCCATTTTTTGGCAGCGAGTATATGATGCGGTTGCCCTGTTTCTGTTGGTAGAGAATTTATTAAATTAATAAACTCTTGATCTTCTATTGATGCTTTTTTGTTTCTGGCTTTTTTAGCTTCTTTAGAAGGTCTTCCAATGTATTCTCTTAAGTCATCAGGTGGAAGCCAATCACTAGGATAATTTTTCTTAGTAACGCAATACTTTAAAAAAGAAGCAAGATTTCTCACTCTTTGTTCTCTAGCTCTACCACCAAGTTCATAAGTTAATGGTTTTGGTGCAATATTATTTCTTCTCATATAGTCAGTAACCTTTTCAATTCCATTTTTTGCACAAATTTCTAATAATTTATCTGCATTTATTGGAGCATCTTTGGTTTTTAATAAGTTAACTGCGTAAGTGATTACAGGTTCATACTCTTTAGTCCAAGTTCCATTAGCAATACCAGTTCCCATCTCTTTTTTATATTTTTCAAAGTCATCCTTTGCACCAACCCAATCGTGGGAATAAGTTAATTTAGGAGCTAAACCCGCGCATACAGCAACCGCAGTATCAAAATCTCCGCCATTGTTAGCCATCTCAACATAGATATTCCTAACACGAGTAATAATATCTCCCATATTCTGGGATGAATAAGAAAAAGGAATATTATTCTTCATTAATTGGGCAGAACGCATCCCATTACCAGTTCTAACCTCTAATCTTGCAAGTCCTCTATGTTCTCTAACAGTCCAACCCTTTGCAGTAGAAGATCTTATGGCTGTTCTTAAGCCATTTACCCATGCTTCATTATTTTTGAGTTTGGGCATTAATTTGCGTACACATAGGCACAATGTACGCAATTTGTACGCAAAATGCAACCGCAGAGTGTCTTCGGGTTATAACAAAGGTTGACTAGATATTGCACTAAATCCATTGACACTATTATAATCTAAGTAAGTAAAACGCTTGTTATTACTACAAAAATTCTTTTTGTGACTTTGTTTACTAACATCCCTCTCATAGATTAGAATGATGTTTAGCGGGGCGTGGCGCAGCTTGGTAGCGCGGGTGCTTTGGGAGCACTAGGTCGCAGGTTCGAATCCTGTCGCCCCGACTCAATCAAATCCAAGTCATACTAGCGAGTTACCCAGACTCGCTTTTTTATTGCTTTCTTTTAGAATAATGAGACTGAGCGAGCTTTGAGCGAGATTCTGCATAACCTTGCTTAGCTTTGCTGCCTTAATTGACCTTTATCACAAGTTTTATTAGAAAAATTTAAATTAAAAAATTACCAGATTTAGTTATATTATCTTGGTTATATACAACTGCTAATAGATCTTTACCACTGTAAATTTTTGCATTTTTACCAGCATCCTTAATTTTTAAGCGCTTAAGACCCTTGACAAAGATTTTATCCTGACCTTTTTTAAAATCTCTTATTCTGTCATAACCACTTCCTTTTGTAAGTTTAAAAATATCTCTCCCACTTCCTCCATATACATCATCTTTACCTTTTCCTCCAATCAAGGTATCGTTACTGGACCCTCCATATAATTTATCGTTACCAGAATTTCCTTTTAGATAATCTTTCCCTGATCCACCATACAACTTATCCGCACTAGATCCTCCATACAAACTATCTTTGCCTTTACCTCCATAAAGTTCATCATTCCCTTTACCACCATACAACTTATCTTTACCATTGCCTCCAAAAATTTGATCATTACCATCTCTACTTTTAATTAGATCATTACCATCATTCCCTAATATTTTGTTATCTTTTTTATCGCCAAATAGATTATCTTTATTGTTTGAACCATTAATATTTTCAAAATTATATATTTCCGAATTAAACTCTCCAATGCCTGGCAAGTTAGCAACAATGAGAGAATTTTCTTCAAGATTTACGATAAGTGATGCAATATCCCCACCACCAGATAAACCATCAATCCAGTCAGAATTATTATCCGAGGCATAGATCTTTTCATAAAAATCAATAAGAGTATCAGTACCTAAAATCCCTTTATCAACTTTACCTCCTCTTATAAGAGTTATTGAATCATCAAAACTTGAATAATCAATAGTATCTATGCCAGATCCAAATGTAATTAAGTCATTTCCCTCTCCACCATAAATAACATCATTGCCTTTACCTCCATAAAGTTCATCATTCCCTTTACCACCATAAATTTCATCATTCCCTTTACCTCCATACAAACTATCTTTGCCTTTACCTCCATATATTTCATCATTGCCTTCAACTCCATATATTTCATCATTACCTTCACCTCCGATCAATATATCATCACCAATTCCTCCATAAATTTTAACTAAATTTGCGTCTGAAATAATAGTTTCTTTAGTTCCATATCCATCAAGATAAGACACTAAACCTCTTATCTGAAAGCCCTCTTCTTCAGAAGTAATTTTGAAGGAGTTATCATTATCAATTGCATCATCAGAAGTTAAGGTGGTCCAAGATTTGCCGTTATTATTTGATTTCTCCCAGTAGTAGTTGAAAGTTGGGTTGTAGCCTTCAAAATTATCTAAATCTTCAATTTCAGATAAGTTAAGTTTTATCGTTTCTCCTTTTTTAAAGTCTCCATTTATAAAAATATCACCAGTAGGAATTCTATTTTGTGCAAGTTCAATCTCTGCTAGTCTATCTAATGATTGAAAATTATTAGCTATCCATTTGCTTTCTTCAATATCGTTAATAGTTACAAGATTACCCCCTAGTTTATCTGCATTAGCTTCAGCTTCCTCCAAAGTATTACCTTCAACTAACACATAGGCCGAATTTCTATACCTTAAAAATTTAGTCTCTGATATGCCATACATATGAGAGTTTGCAATTTGTTCTTTGTAATAATCAGATCGAACGTCGTTCCACAGACCAGCATTACTTCCTTTACCGTCTTCTCCTCCTACCGCTAGATAACTTAGGTAATCTTCTCCCCCAGCATTATCTGGTTGGTTTGAAATCCAATTTGAATATGACATATTAGAACCATCAAGCCATTTCCATATTCCTTCTTCATTTCTATCAGTAGCACCTAAAAAAACATGGTTGGAAGAATAAGAATTATGTTCGCCTCCTTTTTTTGAAGCATTTATCCCAATATTTTCCCAAACAAAAATATCCTCTTCTTTTTCGTTAATAGAGGCCAAATCCCCTCCTATTTTATTACTATTTGCTTGAGCTTCTTCCCAACTAGGGCCATCTACTATTGTATAAATACTATTCCCACGGATTACTAAATCAGACATTTAAAAATTTTTGAAAAAACTATAGCATAAAGTGATGCAATCTCTTCGTTAAAAAAAGAAACTTATATCCCTCCGATTTCAGATCTATTGCCAATCAATAATTTTTAAATCCCATGATTTAATGCTTATAGGGCACTAGGTTTCTTGTGAGCGAGATTTGAGCGATATTTTGCTTATTTATGCATCACATTGCTATATATTTATACTTTTTGAGACTCATAAATTTTCTTTTAATACCAACTCATAAGCTATAGCCTCACTTGTTTCTCATGGGGGCTGTCGCATTTTGCGTAGCGGGTGCTTTGGGAGCACTAGGTCGCAGGTTCGAATCCTGTCGCCCCGACCATTTAAAAACCAAGTCATACAAGAGAGTTCCCCAGACTCTCTTTTTTATTGCCAACACTTAGAAAGATGAGACTGAGCGAGCTTTGAGCGAGGATTTGCTATACCTTGCAATACTTTACGTAGTTAAGTCCCTTATTTTAAAAAATTCATAGTTTGAAGTTATGATTAATAAAGTGAAAAGTAATTTCCTTAAATAAGTGTTTAAATTCTTTTTTAGCAAGAATTTATTTTATAAAAATATAGTTTTATTTCCATTAACCTTTTTTGTTCTATTGCCAATATCTGCAGAAGAAAAAAGGGTTCTTAAAGTAGGCACTGTAGATAATTATCTTCCCTGTTCTGATTTAGTAGATGGCAATTTTGAGGGACTTTCAGTAGATATGTGGAGAGCAATTGCAGAAAAAAACAAAATGCATTACGACCTTTCAATTATTCCAACATTTGGCCAGGCAGTAGATGATGCTGCTTCTGGGAAATATGATCTTATTGCTTCTTGTCACAAAATAACTGCAGATAGACTCAAAAAAGTAACCTATGCCGTGCCTTATACCAAAGGAACTTTAGGATTTCTCTCAAGAAAAAAACAAAGTAATTTATTTATTTTTGATTTATTTTCAGATTCTATTGTACTTAATTCAATCTTAATTCTTACTGCTGTGAGCTTAACGGGCTCAATACTCTTATACAAAGTTGAAAAAGGTCATTTAAAAGTTAAAGATTTTTCAAAACAAAAAAGGACCACAATAATGCATAAATTTACCAATTTTGTAATCGGAGCATATGGTCCTTTAACTATAGAAAAGAAAGGCATGTGGATCGTAATCTTTGTTGCTTTCAGCAGGTTACTTATAATTTCAACTTTAGTAGGATCATCAGCATCTTTGATTTTTAAAAGAGACTCTCCACAAAATGCCAATGATCTAAGTGATGAATCAATAAGAAATATTGTTTACACCGGAGTAACTGTTAATAAAGACACAAAAATGGATGATTGGCTTCAAAATAAAGTCAATCAGAGTGACACTATTGATTCTTCAAAAGTCAAAATCCTACGAGCAACAGGAGGCGAGCCTGAATTAGTCTCTGCTTTAAAAAGTGGGAAGGTAAATCATATTCTTTCCGATATTGCAGTTTTAAATAGAATTCTTGCAAATATTGAGAACCAAGAAGATTATGTTATCTCAGTTAAAAATCCAAATGTAACTCCTCAAGCCTTTATTTTTGGAGCTAATCTTGAAGATAATTATCGTAAATCTATAAACATAACAATCTCTGAATTTATACGCTCAGGAAAATCAAGAAAATTAGGAATTATTTGGAATAAAGTAATCAAATAAAAAATCTTTCAAAAATAAGATTAGCTATTGATTTCAAAACATTGATATTTTATGAGCGAGATTTGAACGAGATTTTGCTTGTTTATGCAACACCCTGCTATATCTTTCTTCTTTTTAAGACTCATCAATTTTAATTTGATAGCAACTAACTAGCCATAGCCTCACTTGTTTATTTGGCCTACTGTCGCATTTTGCGTAGCGGGTGCTTTGGGAGCACTAGGTCGCAGGTTCGAATCCTGTCGCCCCGACTCTTAAAAACCAAGTCATACAAGAGAGTTTCCCAAACTCTCTTTTTTTATGTCTATGTCTCAAATTGAGACAGGGGCACTCTAGGGGGCACTCGTTTGAAGTACTTTGATCTAAAATGTGCCCACTTTTTATCTATCTAAATCAATTTTTAATTAAAACTGCCATCTAAAACCACCACCATAGGCATACTCATCACCACCTTCTGCTAAGCCATATTCTCCTTTTAAATTAAACATAAAATCTTTCGTCAAAACAAAATCTGCCCCCACTTCTAAAGAGCTATTATGTTTACCAAATGTTTTTGCAGATACTGAGGTATGCTCTGTTGAACTTTCTGTTAAACCTCCTTTTATACTTCTATTAGAATTTTCGGCATAAGTGTCCATTTCATAATTCAAGGCGAGTGATGGAACTAATAACCATTTTCCTCCTTCCATAGAAATTTGTTTATCAATAGAGATGCCTGTTTTAAAAAGAAGAGATTCGGCTTGATTAGCATCAATAGTTATTAAATCTCCACTACCTGACTCACTAAAACCTTCTTGAGTATGAGCTGCATAAGCAACTCCAACAGATGGTTTTAAGCGGAATGGGGTTTTCATATTTTTGATTGTTTTTTTAATATCCCAAATGCCATTTATTTCTGCTGTGTATCCATCGGAATCATATGCAGATGTCGCAGATGTAGTTGAATAATTTCTTTTTCCTTTGTAATCAAAATCAGACCCACCAATCATTCCTTTTAAGGTAAAAGTATCATTTACTTTTTTTACTCCATAGATAGAGTAATGAGTATTAGTGGAGCCAAAGCTTGCTGTTGTATTAGAAAAATTAAAATTATTTAAATTAGAAGAACCAACACCATAAGCAATACCTGCTTTCCATGTGTCATTTAAAGTTTTCTCCAGATTTAAGGAGGAGTTAAAGACAGTGGATCTATAAGAGCCCTTAGTACTATCTCCTTTTACGTAAGAAACAATATTATTTGTATTGGTATAAAGACAATAATCAGAATCACCAATAACCCATCCTTTGTTATTACATTCGCCTGCTTTTTCTAAAACTAAATCTCTATTATTATGAATCGATTTCAGGCCAACATTTTGCATAGCAGCATATGGTTGAACCCATTCTGTATGCATTTGGCTAATAGCTTTAGATAAAGATACAGTTAAAGTTGTCTCATTACCGGAACCATCTGTATAAACAATAATTACTCTTACATACTTACCTTCTTCTGCTTCTGTGAGTGTATAAGTAGAACTTGTTGCTCCGCTAATTGCAGTCCAATCAGTAGAACCATCTGCTGATGATTGCCATTGATAGGAAGAAACTGTACCATTCCCTTCTGGGTCATCAGTATATACAGCAGCAGTTAAAACGTTTCCTGCTGCTCTTGTGCCTGTTATTGAATATGTTGCATAACCAGAATCAGAATTAACAGCATAAGCTTCTGCTAGTTTCATTAAAAATGCATCAGAACTTCCTGCATTTGTTTCTCCATCTAAATCTCCAAATGTATAGCCAGTTATAAAAATCGAGCCATCACTTGCTGTCGCTACTCCGTTACCCTTTTCACTACTGGAAGTCCCAATTAACTTGGTCCAAGCTTTTGTTCCATCTGATGAATATTTTGAGACAAAAATATCATAACTTCCTGCATTTGTCTCTCCATCTAAATTTCCTTCTGTATAGCCAGTTATAAAAATCGAGCCATCACTTGCTGTCGCTACTCCGTAACCTCTATCGGAACTAGAACTTCCTAATAATTTTGTCCAAGCTTTTGTTCCATCTGATGAATATTTTGTAAGGAATGCATCAAAATCTCCTGCATTTGTTTCCCCATCTAAATCTCCACGTGTATAGCCAGTTATAAAAATCGATCCATCACTTGCTGTCGCCACTTCTCTAGAATAATCAAATTCTGAGTCACCTAATAATTTTGTCCAAGCTTTTGTTCCATCTGATGAATATTTTGTAAGAAATGCATCATAAAATCCTGCATTTGTTTCCCCATCTAAATCTCCGTCAGTAGTACCAGTTATATATACAGATCCATCACTTACTGTTGCCACTCCGTAACCTAAATCGCGATTAGAACTTCCTAATAATTTTGTCCAAGCTTTTGTTCCATCTGATGAATATTTTGTAAGGAATGCATCAAACCTCCTGCGTTTGTCTCTCCATCTAAATTTCCTTCTGCATAGCCAGTTATAAAAATCGATCCATCACTTGCTGTCGCTACTCCGTAACCTTTATCGGAACTAGAACTTCCTAATAATTTTGTCCATACTTTTGTTCCATCTAATTCATATTTTGCAAGGAATACATCATAAAGTCCTGCGTTTGTCTCTCCATCTAAATCTCCATAAGTACGACCAGACATATATAGGGATCCATCACTTGCTGTCGCTACTCCGTAACCATAATCTATGGTTGAAGTTCCTAATAATTTTGTCCAGGTTACATCTGGAGCAGTTTCTGCCTGAATTGATAAAAAAGGAGAAAGGCCTATTGAACCAGCTAATAAGGGTATTACTGAGTTTTTAAAATATATTTTCAACTTTCAAAGGCATTTTTTTTAATATACAAATCAAAAAATAAAATATTAGCTGATGTCAGGAATTAACATTAAATTCAACTCATAAATAAAGCAAATCTCTTACATCTTAAATTCATTAATTAAATAATATCCAGTCTCCTTTATGCGACCTAGCAAACACCAGGCACTAGGTCGCTAAGGGGGGCACAAAAGGGGGCACTTAGAGTATATATCTCGTATGTATAACTATATACTTTGTACAGTATTGAGACTCAACCTCGTTCCACTCACTTGGTTACTACA
>QCSV01000004.1 GCA_003211415.1 Prochlorococcus sp. AG-670-M15
GAAGTTGGTTATTTAGCTGCTTCTATAAAATCAGTTGCTGATGCGAGAGTGGGAGATACGATTACTCTTTTAAATTCGCCTGCCAATGATCCTTTGCCTGGATATAAGACAGCAAATCCTATGGTTTTTTGTGGCTTATTCCCGACTGATGCTGATCAATTCCCAGATTTAAGAGTATCACTAGAAAAATTACAATTATCTGATGCAGCTTTAAAATATGAACCCGAAACCAGTAGCGCAATGGGCTTCGGATTTAGGTGCGGATTCCTAGGACTTCTTCATATGGAGATTGTTCAAGAAAGATTAGAAAGAGAATATGACTTGGATCTAATCGTAACGGCACCATCAGTTATTTATAAAGTTAATTTAAATCAGCAGGAACATATCTTTATTGATAATCCTTCTACAATTCCTGATCCACAACTTAGAGAATCAATAGAAGAGCCTTATGTGAAAATGGAAATTTATTCTCCCAATGAATTTAATGGAACATTAATGGGTTTATGTCAGGAAAGAAGGGGAGTATTTATAGATATGAAATACATAACAACAGATCGAGTTACCTTGATTTATGAAATTCCATTAGCAGAAGTTGTTACAGATTTCTTTGATCAAATGAAAAGTAGAACCCAAGGTTATGCATCAATGGAATATCATTTGATTGGCTATAGAAAAAATGACCTTGTTAGATTAGATGTTCTAATAAATTCAGAAAGAGCAGATCCATTAACTTCTATTGTTCATAAAGATAAGGCTTATGGAATTGGCAGAAGTTTAGTTGAGAAATTAAAAGAACTTATTCCAAAACAACAATTTAAAATACCTATTCAAGCATCAATCGGTAGCAGGATTATTGCAAGTGAAAGCATAAGTGCTTTGCGAAAAGATGTTTTATCTAAATGTTATGGAGGGGATATTTCTAGGAAAAAGAAACTTTTAAAGAAACAAGCCAAAGGTAAAAAAAGGATGAAGGCAATGGGTAAAGTTGAAGTCCCTCAAGAAGCTTTTATGGCAGTCTTGAAATTAAACCAGTAATTTCTTTTAATTTAAAATTTATTGCTATTTATTTTTAAAAGAATTGGGTATATTTCATTTATATCTTTAAAAAAAGATTTTGGATATTAACTCATTTAATCGTGTCGGCGCAAATATCAGAAAAGCTGGATTTTTAATTGTACTTTTTTATCTTCTTGTTGTTTTAATAATGAAATTTTTAGAGGCCAATAATTTTTTTGGCTATTCATTTTCAATGTTAAGCAATGATATCTTTGCCCCTCCTTCTCTAAATCATTTTTGTGGCACAGATAGATTAGGAAGAGATGTTTGCTTAAGAACTTTGCAAGGATCATCATTAGCGATAGAAGTTGTATTCTTAGCTATTCTTTTTTCATTAAGTTTGGGTTTGCCATTGGGATTATTAAGTGGATATTTTGGTGGTTTTTTTGATAAATGCTTATCACTAATAATGGATACTATTTTTTCAATACCTGTAATTTTGCTTTCAGTTGTTGTGGCTTTTGTATTGGGTAAGGGTATCCTTAACGCGGCTTTGGCATTGTGTATTGTTTACTCTCCTCAATATTTTAGATTAATCAGAAATCAGACAATATTGGTTAAATCTGAAACTTATGTGGAGGCAGCTCAAGTCGCAGGAGCTGATGTCAAAAAAATTATTTTTAAATATATTCTCCCAAATGTAATAACACCATTGCCTATTCTGCTTACCCTAAATGCTGCAGATGCTGTTTTGGTATTAGGAAGTTTAGGATTTTTAGGCCTTGGCGTTCCTGCAGATGTCCCAGAGTGGGGAAGTGATTTAAATCTGGCTCTTGCCGCTTTACCTACAGGTATCTGGTGGACGGCTTTGTTCCCAGGTTTGGCAATGTTTTTTTTAGTTTTAGGTCTTTCTTTTATAGGAGAGGACCTTGAAGAAATTTTTGATAGTCAAAATTCTGAATAAATTTAGTTATCTGTAATAGGATCAAGTTCTCCTTGATCGTTCAACTTTGGATATTCTTTACCCGATTTTTTATACATCGTAGCTAATTCTGGGTAACACCATTCAAAAAGTGTTTTTTGATATTCATCCATATTTAACCCTTCTCCATTAGAGGGCAATATACCTTTATTTTTTCTTTGGCGAACAGCTTCAAATAATAATATAGAAGCAGCAACTGAAACATTCAGAGATTGAACCATACCTCTCATAGGTATAAAAATTGATTGATCAACCATTGATATAAGTTCATTACTTAGTCCCCATTTCTCTGCTCCTAAAACAAAACATGTATTTTGAGAATAATCAAAATTCCTATAATCTACTGATTCACTATTAAGAGTCGTTCCATATAATTTAAAACCCTTATTCTTTAAATCAGATATTGCCGTGATAGTGTTTTCATGATTATTCAGTTTTACCCATTTTTGACTACCTTGAGCAGTACTATTAAAAGTCTTAACATCATTCGTTTTGCTAATAAAATTTGCTTCGAAAACTCCTGCCGCATCACATGTCCTTAATATCGCAGATAAATTATGTGGTTTATTGACATCCTCAACTAACACAGTCAAGTTTTTCATTCTGCAATCTAAAACACTTTTGATTCGTTCAAATCTTCTTGGCAAAATTGACATTTATAATTTTTTCACACTTTTAGATTATATTCAAAAAATATTGATTACCTATTAAATCTCTTGGTTTATAATATTTTGGTAGTTTAAATTAACTCAATGGCATACATAGAATGGGACTATACAGTAATAACAAGTATGGTAGAAAAACAAGGGTGGGATTTACCTGATCGTGAATCGGAAGAATGGAATAAATTTAACGATGAATTAGGAGAAAAAATGAGAGGTGTTGGACTTATTTTTGAAAAATATTGTAAATTTACCCCTGACGTAGGAGAAGGAGTTCATCTTCTAGATGACTGATCATAAATAGTTTTAAACCATTGATGTATCCCTTAATCAATGGCTTATTAATTAATAAGATAATATAATTTCACTAAATTAGAACTGGCAATTATTAAGGCTTTATAAAGCTTGTACTCTAAAAAAAATTTTTTATTCCACAAAAAAGTTATTTAATTTCTATATTTGAATAAAAATATGAAAAATAAATTAACCTTTTTATTCGATGGTGGTTGTCCACTTTGTTTGAAAGAAACAAATTTTCTTAAAAAAAGAGATACCTTACATCAAATTGCATTTATAGATATTAATAGTAAGGATTATGATCAAAGTCTTTTTAATGACATCTCATATTCAGAAGCTATGTCAAACCTGCATGGGATTATTGAAAATGGTGAAATTATTAGGGGACTAGATGTACTTGCATATTCTTATGAATTAGTTGGTTTAGGTTGGGTTTATTATCCCTTGAAGATTAAACTCTTATCTCCATTATTGAGATTGGTTTACAGATATTGGGCAAAATATAGACTTCAAATTACAGGTAGATCCGATATTAAAAAACTTTGTACCTCACAATGTGAACAATAAATATGGAAATTATCGATATAGACAGAATAATAGAAATGTGTTGGGAAGATAGAACACCCTTTGAAGCTATCGAGTATCAATTTGGTTTAAAAGAGGAAGATGCGATAAAAATTATGCGTCAAAATCTTAAACCCAAATCTTTCAAAGTCTGGAGAAAGAGAGTTTCGGGAAGAAATACAAAACATATGGCCCTTAAAGATTCAACTAGATTTAAATCTGCTCATAAAAGAAAATTATAAATTTTGAAAAATCTTTCTACTAAAACTTGTCCTGTTTGCAATAGGCCGTTTGAGTGGCGTAAAAAATGGAAAAACTGTTGGGATGATGTTATCTACTGTTCAAAAAGATGCAGTAACAGGAAGTCGCAAAGATGAAACAAGTATCGATTATTTTTCCGAATCAACTTTTTAGAGAAAGCCCAATTTTAAAAATAAATTGTGAAGTTTTGATTTTGGAAGACTCATTATTTTTTGGAAATGATAAATTTCATAAATTAATTAACCATAAAAATAAGTTAGTTTTTCATAGAGCATCTATGCTCGCTTATAAAAATTATTTAGAAATATCTGGCTTTAAAGTTTTATATATCGAAAACAAGAATAATCTTTCAACAGTTGATTACTTATCGGAATTTATTAAAAATAAATATCAGAAAATAAATCTCATTGACCCTCATGATTTTTTAATAATGAAGAGGATTAATAATTTTGTTGAAAGTAATAATTTAGCTTTAAATATTTTGCCTTCTCCTATGTTTATGACCAGTGAAGATTTAAAAGATTTATTTGCATCAAATGCAAAAAAACCTCTTATGGGGAGATTTTATGAGAATCAAAGAAAGAGCCAAAAGATATTAGTTAATCCTGATGATACGCCTGAAGGTGGTAAATGGAGTTTCGATGAAATGAACAGAAAAAAACTACCAAAAAAAATAAATATACCCGATACACCTAAATTAAAAAAAAATAAATTTGTAGTTAATGCAGAAAGGTCATTAGCCAATTTTGATATTGAGTTTATTGGAGAAAGTAATAACTTTTTATATCCAACTAATTTTGAAGAGGCAGATGAATGGTTAAATGATTTTTTTAAACATAGATTTTTCTTATTTGGAGATTATGAGGATGCTATTTCTAAAGAAAATTCTTTTTTATGGCACAGTTTACTTTCTCCTCTTTTAAATATTGGCTTATTAACCCCAGATGTAGTAGTTAATAAAGCATTACTTTTTGCAAAAAATAATAATGTTCCTATTAACTCTTTAGAGGGTTTTATTCGTCAAATTATTGGATGGAGAGAATTTATTTGCCTCGTCTATGAAAAGTACGGAACAAAGATGCGAAATAGTAATTTTTGGAATTTTGAAGATAAGCCAATTCCAAAATCTTTTTATCAAGGAAATACAGGAATTGAACCAGTAGACGTTGTTATAAAAAATATTATTAAATTTGGTTATTGTCATCATATTGAGCGGCTAATGATTGTTGGCAACTTTATGCTTCTATGTAGAATTCACCCAAACCAAGTTTATAAATGGTTTATGGAAATGTTTATTGATGCCTACGATTGGGTTATGGTCCCAAATGTTTACGGAATGAGTCAGTTTAGTGATGGAGGTATCTTTTCAACAAAGCCATATATATCAAGCTCTAATTATGTAAAAAAAATGTCTAATTTTAAAAGTGGCCCATGGTGTGAAATATGGGATGGCTTATTTTGGAAATTTATTAAAGATAATGAAAGCTTTTTTAGAAAGCAATATCGTCTGGCAATGTTAACGAGAAATCTCGATAAAATGTCAGAGGAAAAATTAAATAATCACTTAAAAACAGCCGATAAATTTTTAAGAGATATTCAATAAATTAAGAGTAATAATCTACAGTTCTATTTGAAAAATTAAAAGAATATTATGTTATGAAGAAATATTAATTACGGATGTTAACTTAGTTAAAAATTAGATTTATCTAATGGAAATTGGAACACTTTTTCTAAAAAGTAATTCGACGGGAATTATCACTTTTTCTGAATTAGATTGGATAACTACCCATCAATCTAATTTCACTAGGTTGGAAGAATCCATAGCAATTAAATTAGGCAGAATGCTTGATGCAGGATCTATCAATATTGGTTGCCATTTGAAATCCTGAATAAGTTTTTATTTTAATAATGAAGTATCAAGAAGAAAAAAAAATATTTTTTCGGGAAAAAATCCATTCTTTAAATATCTTTCTTTTTTTAGGATTTAATCTGTCACTTATTTCTATCTTAGGTTTTATTTGGTTTGATACTGCAATTGAAAAAGTTGTTTAAATTTTTGAATTTTTTGTATATTAAAGTTATCTTTAAAAATAAATTATATTTTGAGCATAGGATATTTACAAAGAAAGGCAGCTTGGGAAATTTTATTAAAAGTTAGTTCTGGTGATTTTTCTGATCATGCTCTTGAAAAGGTTTTAAAAAATTATCAATTTAATTCTCTTGATATAGCTTTTATTACGGAATTATCTTTTGGATGCATAAGATATAGAAAATTTCTTGATCTTTGGACTGATCATACATCAAAAATTACTCATAAAAAGCAGCCTCCAAAGTTAAGATGGCTTCTACATATAGGTTTATATCAACTATTGAAAATGGATAAAATTCCATTTCCTGCTGCTATTTCTACCACTGTAGAAGTAGCTAAAAAAACAGATTTAAATGGTTTAAAGGGAACTGTAAATGCGATATTGAGAAATGCATCAAGAAAATTAGAACAAAAAATTTTTCCGGAATTATCTTCTGATAGAAAAGAAAGAATTTCATATCTTGAATCATTTCCATTATGGCTTGTAAAGGATCTTTATAAATGGGTCGGCAATAATGAGGGTGAAAATATCATTAAGGCATTTAATAAAAAACCATCAATTGATTTGAGAATTAACCAATTAAAAACTAATTTAGATAAATTTTTGGAAGTACTTCATGAAAATAAAATTGATGCTGAAATTATTAAAGATTTACATAATGGAATTGCTTTAAAATCTAATCCAAGATCTATAAAAAATTTACCAGGATATAGTGATGGACTTTGGACAATTCAAGATAGATCTTCTCAGTGGATAGCACCTCTCTTAAATCCAAAAGAAGGTGAAAAGATTTTAGATGCTTGTGCAGCTCCAGGAAGTAAGTCTACCCACCTTGCAGAATTGACAAATGATAGTGCTGAAATCATTGCCGTAGATAGATCAGCAAAAAGATTGAAAATACTTCAATCAAATTTAGAAAGGTTAAATTTGAAATCTGTTAATACCCTTAAGGCTGATGCTACGAGTTTGATTGAATTAAATCCTAAGTTTTTATCTTATTTTGATAAGATTTTGTTAGATGCTCCCTGTTCTGGGATTGGAACTCTTTCCAGAAATCCAGATTCTAGATGGTCTTTAAGTAAAGAAAAAATAAAATCTTTAATTTTATTACAGGAAAAACTTTTGGAGAGTATTTTTCCTCTTTTGAAAAAAGAGGGCACTTTAGTTTATTCAACTTGTACTATTTGTCCCGATGAAAATAATCTATTAATTGAACGATTTATTGAAAAAAACGAAACTTTAAAATTGGTTAGCCAAAAGCAAATTTTACCTAGCTTGGATCATCCTGGTGATGGATTTTATTCTGCAATAATTTCTTATAAATCTTAAAAATATAATTTATTTTTTAATTGGAATTTTATAAATTTCAGATATGAACTTCTTCCATAAATAAGCTGCATTCCCACTAGATAATTCAGATTCCTTGTTATCGTCGTATCCTATCCAGATCCCTGTTGTAAGGTTATCAATGGAACCAATAAACCAGAGATCTTTATTTCCATCAGATGTTCCTGTTTTCCCATAAATTTTCTTCCCTTTTATAGAGGCTGCTTTTGAAGTGCCTTCTTTTACAGATTTTTCAAGAAGTTTATTTATTTTCTTGTTAACTTTTAAATCTAATATTTTCTTGGAAATAGATTTGTTTTCCCAAATAGGTTGTTTTTTAAATGATTCTATTTTTTCTATGATTTCAGGGCTTTGAATCTTCCCATTATTGTTTATTGCAGAATATGCATTTGTGATGTTTAAAAGATTATCTCCGTAGGAGCCAATAGCTAATGATGGGAATTCCTCAAACTCTTGCTCATAACCTAGTCCAAATGTATTCGCTAAATTAATAATATTTTTTAAGCCGATTTTTTTTGTTATTGATATTGGAACGATATTTGATGAACTTTTAAATGATTCAATCAAAGATATTGAACCTCTATAGTCTTCTGAAAAATTTTTTGGGCAATAACTTTCCCAGCATGTTGGTAAGTCTTCAAATTCATCGCTTAATTTTATTCCTTCTATTAATGCAGCAGCATAAGGGATAATTTTAAAAGTAGAACCTAAAGGTCTTACAGATGAAATCACTCTATTGTATTCATTAATTGATGGATTTTTGCTGGTTATCATTGTCCTGATTAGTCCTGTGTTTGATTCGATAGATAACAGACCAAATTCAAGTTCTTTAGGCCCTGCATATCTTGATATTTTTTGACCTTTTTCTTGCCAATCTTTATTGATAGAAGATTTAATTTTTAAAAACTTATAATCATTTTTAATTCCAATTTTTTTATCTGTTTCCTGAAGAATAAAGTTTATTAGTAATCTATCATCTAAAAAATTATCAGCTGTTTGATAATTTAATTTTATTTTTTCTTTAATAGCCTTATTCTTTTTTGCAAGAGAAATATATCCATCAACATACATTGATTCAAGAACTTTATTTCTATTTTTAATAGCTAACTCTAAATTTTGATAAGGTGAATAAATTGATGGAGCTGGAGCTAATCCTGCAATTAATGCGATCTCTGATAATGTCAATTCTTCTATAAATTTTCCAAAATAAACTTGGGCAGCCTCGTCTACCCCGTATGCTCCTGATCCTAGATAAATATTATTTAAATATAATTTTAAAATTTGATTTTTGTTATATCTAAATTCAAGTATGAGTGATATAAATATTTCTTTAATTTTTCTTTGAAAACTTAAATCATTATTTAGAAAAAGTAATCTAGCAACTTGTTGTGTAATCGTACTTCCTCCCTCTTTAACATAACCACTTCTAATATTTTGAATAAGGGCACGAGAAATACTTTTTAAATCAATTCCAATATGTTTATAAAAACTTTTATCCTCAGAAGATATAAAAGAATGTTTAAGAAATAATGGAATTTTATGATAACTATTATCTATTTCAAATTTGCGGCTTAATTTGCTTAGTATCTTATTATCAGAAGATGATATTACATAAGAATATTTGGTTTCCCGAAACTTTTTATTCTTAGATACATCAAATTTTAAAGTACTAAATATTAAACTAAAAAAATAAAAAGATATTCCAGAAAAAAATAATATTGGAATTATTAAAACAAAAGATTTGAATTTAATCTTTTGCACCTTAAGCAACTAAAAAACTATGTCCTATCGCTAAAGCTGTAACTAACATTCCAGTTATTAGGAACGGCTGGGCACTTGCTTGATATTTGACATCAAACTTTAGAGGATCTCTTAGTAACCACATATCTTGAAATGTAATTTGTGGAATTACCAATAAAACCAAAATTACAGAGGCTAAATGTTGACCAATAATGACTAATACTACAACCATTGCTAATTGAAAAATGTCAATCAGTCCTGCACTTATTCTACTTGCATTTTTAATTCCAAATACTACTGGTAGAGAATTTAATCCTAGCTTTGAATCTCCTTCAACACTTTTGAAATCATTAATAACGGCAATTCCAAGTCCTGATAGACTATAAGCAAGTGTTAGTATCGCCGTCACGATAGTTAATTTCCCAAACAAGGCTTGTCCTGCCCACCAAGGTAAAGCTATATAAGATGCTCCTAATGCATAATTCCCAAGCCAACCATTCTGTTTTAATTTGAGTGGTGGAGCAGAATATATATAACTAACAAAGGAACCTCCTAATGCTAAAAGTAAGACGGAGGGGAAGCTGTGCTTAGCATATAAATCTAATAGAAAAGCAACTATTAAACCTGCTATAAGTAATACCCAGATTTGTATTTTTACATCTTTAATTGAAATTTTGCCAGAGGGAATTGGTCTATTTGGTTCATTAATTGCATCAATTTCTTTATCAAAAAAATCATTTATGGTTTGGGTATAACCAGCCAGAAGTGGTCCACTCATCAACATACATGCTAATGAAGCTAGAACATTACTCAATGTCCATTCAAAATTCCCGCTTGCAGCTGCTCCACAAATAACTCCCCATATCAAAGGGATCCACGTTATAGGTTTCATTAACTGTATACGGAGTTTCCATATACTTGATGTTTCAGAGGCACCCTTAATTCCTAATAGTTGTTTTGGATCATTCACTTTACTCTTTAACCTTTCTCAATTTCTTCTGGGAAAAACCAATTTTTCTCACCATTTTGAAATTTCGCGGTGATCCCAATACTTCTGCCGTCTGTCATTTTATAGCCTGTTATTACAGCTTTAGGATTCGAGGATATTTGATCGATTAATTTAGCTGGTAGTCTATCTTTTACTTTATTAATGTTAATTTTGATTTTACTACCGATTTTGGGTAATAATTTTGTTTCAGCCATAAGAGGTAAAATGGAAGCTATTATGCAAGATTAACAGCATTTGGACAATTTTTACTAAAATGGTAGCTCTTCGTTTAATTCCTTGTTTAGATGTCGCCCATGGCAGAGTGGTTAAAGGTGTAAATTTTGTTAACTTGAGAGACTCAGGCGATCCTGTTGAATTGGCTTGTAGGTATTCTGATGAGGGCGCAGATGAATTAGTATTTTTAGATATTAGAGCTAGTGTAGAAAATAGAAATACATTAGTTGACCTTGTCTCTAGGACTGCAAAATCAGTAAAAATCCCATTTACAGTAGGTGGAGGAATAGATTCTGTTTCATCAATTAATGATCTTTTAAGAGCTGGAGCGGACAAAGTGAGTTTGAATTCTTCTGCTGTTAGAAATCCAGATTTAATTTCTAAAAGTTCTAGAGAATTTGGTAATCAATGTATCGTGATAGCAATTGATGCTAAAAGAAAAGTTAATAAGACTGATGAATGGGAGGTATATGTAAAAGGAGGGAGAGAAAATACTGAAATAGATTTATTAAGTTGGGCAAAGAAAGTTGAGGAGTTAGGCGCAGGGGAAATTTTGCTTACTTCAATGGATGGTGATGGCACGCAGAATGGATATGATTTACATCTGACTGAATCTGTTACCAATATTGTTAATATTCCAGTGATTGCTTCTGGAGGAGCAGGTTGTTTAGAAGATATCTATGATGTTTTCAATGAAGGCAGAGCATCTGCCGCACTTTTAGCATCATTACTTCATGATAAGAAACTTTCTTTAAGAGAAATAAAGACTTTCCTCCTCGAAAAAAAACTGCCAATTAGACCATATGAATAAAAATTTAGTTTAATACCAAAAAAATAAGTTAAAAATTTAAAAATGAAATTCACAAAAACTATCGAAGTCAAAAATATATTTAATAAAATTTCTTATAAATATGACTTTTTAAATAATTTATTAAGTTTTGGGCTGCACAGATTATGGAAAAGGAAATTAGTTAATTTGTTGGAACCTTTAAATGGTGAAGATTGGGCAGATTTATGCTGTGGAACTGGAGATTTAGCATTCTTAATTTCTGAGAGAGTTAGTCCAAGGGGTTCAATTACTGGGATTGACAGTGCAGAGGATATCTTAAATATTGCAAAAAAAAAATCAGAGCTTAAAAAAAATACATTTATTAAGTGGGAAATTAAAGATGTATTAGAAATTAATGATTATTCAAAATATTTTGACGGAATTTGCATGTCATATGGACTTAGAAACTTGAATAATGTTGAAGGAGGAATAAAAAAAGTTTTTGATCTTTTGAAGGATAAGGGAAGGGCAGGATTTTTGGATTTTCATCACTCAACAAGAAATTCTTTATCCAATATTTTTCAGAAAATTTATTTGAGATTAATTGTAGTAACCATTTCGCGGATTTTTAATTTAGGTCCAGAGTACGCATATATTGAAAAAAGTATTAGTAATTTTCCAAAGAAAAATGTGCTTATAAATATTGCTAAGGAAGTTGGATTTAAAAAAGCTGAATATAGGACCATTTTAGGGGGGCAAATGGTAATACTAATTTTAACTAAATAAAGAATTTAGTTTTTTATTTTTCTCCAACAAAAAGAACATTTTCCCCATCTTTTGATTTCGCCCTCAGGAGTGGGGGAATTACAAATAGTACAAATGCACATATTATTTTGATTGATTCTGCTTGGATGCTTTGCCCAAACTATCTTTGCATTAGTAACTTTGATATTTTCATTTTTAATTTCATAATTTTGTATTATTTTTATTTCATTCAAAGTTATTCCAATTTTCTCGATTCTCTCCTTTAATTTATGCTTGTTATATATTAAAGCTTGGCGCCACTGTGGATGATTTACTGCAATAGTAAGTATTTTTTTTTCAATATTTAATGGTTTACATTCTTGAAATAGTTCTAAGCCGATTAAGTTCTTCCAGTTTTCGTCGATTTTAGTGAGTTTATCTAAGTCTCCGCAGGATTTTTTGAAATTATCAAGACAATTTTTTAATGGATGTGGATTCCTTCTATTCACTCTTGGCAAATACTTTTTTTCCAATTTGTAAAATTTACTTATTAAGACTAAAGTTAATCTAATCTTTTAAAAGATGCTCGTTGTTTTAATAAAGAATTTGTGAAAGTTATTGGACCTACAGCTAAGACAGTTTTTTATTTAAAAAAAATTCAGGGTCAATATCCAACCTGGACACTTCATCACAAAATAAAATGTAAAAGTACCGAAAATGAGCTATCAAACTTGCTTGAATATTCTGAAATAAAGAAAAATCAGCCAGTAGCTATAATCGCAAGAGAACAGTTCTCAGGTGTTGGCCAAAACTCAAAAACTTGGGTTTCTCCAAAAGGCGGGATTTGGTTAAGTGCAGCTTACCCAATATTTTCAAAAGAATTTGCATGTCAAATATTTAATTTGTCTTTAGGTATTAAGTTATGTGAAATGCTCAGACAAGAGAATATAAATGTTTCTTTGAAATGGCCAAATGATATTTTTTTTGGTTCAAAAAAGTTGATTGGATTTTTACCAAGGGTGATAACAAGAGGCAAAGAAATTATCTATGTAAGAGTAGGAATTGGCATGAATGTTTTAAATTACACTCCATCAGAAGGTATTTCATTATCAAAAGTACTTCAAACTAAAAATATTAATCATCATTATTGGACAGCCAAAGTTCTTAAAGCTTTTAATGATGCAATTGAATGTAATAAGAAAAAGGAATATGTGATTAAATCTGCAAATAAATTTCTTACTAAAAGTTTTTTACCTAGTGGTTATTGTCCTCATTTATGGAAAATTAGAGATATTGATTCGAATGGGAATTTAAGAATTGAAAATGAAACTCAACTGAAGGTAATTAGAAGGTTTTGAATTTAATTAACTTTTAATTCAACTATTCTTCCATCCTTAAATCTGGCTATTTTTTTTGCTCGATTTGCAACTTCATCTTCATGAGTAACTAAAACTATAGTTATTCCAGATTCATGCAGTTTGTCAAAAAGATCCAATACATCTTCAGTGGTTTTTGAATCTAGTGCTCCAGTAGGTTCGTCTGCTAACAAAATTGCAGGATTATTTATAATAGCCCGCGCAATAGCAACTCGTTGTTGTTGACCTCCGGATAATTGGTTTGGTCGATTATTCATTCTTTCTGAAAGGCCAACTTTTTTTAAGGCATTCTTCCCTCGCTCTAATCTTTGTTCAGGCTCAATACCAGCATAAATCATCGGCAAAGTTACGTTTTCAAGTGCAGTTGCGTCTGAAAGAAGATGAAATTGTTGAAAAACGAAGCCTAATTTTTGATTACGTATTTCCGCGAGCTCATCATCAGATAAATTTTCAACAGGAATTCCATTTAATTTATAAATACCTTCAGATGGTCTATCTAGACATCCAATAATATTCATAGCTGTACTTTTGCCTGAGCCACTTGCTCCCATTACAGCTAAATAATCACCTTTATAAATTTCTAAGTTTATGCAGTCTAAGGCTTTAACAGTTAGATCCTCTTTCCCATATGTTTTAGATATATTTTCTAAACTCGCGACTTTCTTAGACATTTATTAAAAATTCCTCTAAGAAATATTATTTGCTGTAGCAATAATATCTTGTAAGAAAGGAGTTTCTGAAACTGCTGTATTAGCTAACTTAAAAAGAGGATTAGATAGGATTCCTCCAAGAGCAGTTACTGCCACGCAAGTATAAAGTGCAATTCTTAAGGGAGGTAATCCTACAATTCCCCAATTAATTTCAGGATATGATTTGACTATTTCAGAAGCTTCTTGTGGTTCTTTAACTACCATCATTTTTATCACTGAAATGTAGTAATAAATAGATATAACTGAAGTTACTAATCCAACTATTACTAATAGATATTGATGGTTTGCCCAACCTGCAAAGAACAAGTATATCTTTCCAAAAAATCCTAACATTGGAGGTAAACCTCCAAGAGATAGAAGACAAAGGCTTAAGCCTAATGTAATGAGAGGATCTTTTTGGTAAAGTCCTGAGTAATCAAGAATTCTGTCAGAACCAGTTCTTAGTGAGAAAAGTATTACACAAGAAAATGCACCTAAATTCATAAACAAATATGCAGCCAAATACAAAACAGATGCTGATAAGCCGTCTTGTGTGCCAGATACTATTCCAATCATTACAAATCCGGCTTGTCCAATAGAACTGTAAGCTAGCATCCTTTTCATTGAGGTTTGAGCTAGAGCTACAACATTTCCTAGAGCCATGCTTAATATGGCCAAAATGGTAAATAAAAGTTTCCATTCTTCGTCAAAAGAAGAGAAAGTTGTGCTTAATATTCTTATTGCAAATGCAAAGCCCGCTGTTTTTGAACCAACAGATAAAAAAGCTACTACAGGTGTAGGTGAACCCTCATATACATCAGGAGTCCATTGATGAAAGGGAACAGCAGCAATTTTAAATGCAACTGTTGATAATACAAATACAAGAGCTAGTGATGTAATGAATGATGGCTTATTGATAATCTCTAAACCTATTGTCGCTAAGTTTGTTGAACCACTCAATCCATAAAGAAAAGAGGATCCATACAAATAGACAGCTGCCGCCGCTGATCCAACAAGGAGGTATTTTAAAGCCGCTTCTGAACTTCTTGGATCTCTCTTGAGGTAACCAGAAAGTAAGTAACTTGCTACAGATAAAGTTTCCAGAGATATAAATACACTAATAAGGTCAGTAGATCCACACAAAAGCATTGCTCCAAGGGTGGCCGAAAGAACTATTGCAGCAAACTCGCCAATTGGGCTACCACTTTGTTCTGTATAGCGCCAACTTATAAGTAAAGATACTAAGGTTGATAAAGAAATTATTGCTCTAAATGCAATTGCCAAATTATCTGAATTAAAGGACCCAAGAAATGCGCTTTCTACCGGGTTACTCCATTGAAATGCCAAACTAACAAGAGAGCTGCCAATTGATAAATAGCAAATTATTGGAGTCCATTTTGATGCAGTTTTTTCTCCAGCTAAATCTACAAGAAGTGTTCCAACAATACCTAATAAAATGAAAGCCTCTGGAATGATGGCTTGAGCATTTAAATTAATTGTAAAGATTTCGTTGGGCACTTTATTAAATTGGATTAAATTAGATGTTTGATTGTAAGGGTCTAAGAGTTAATCTTAACTTGATTATAATTTGTGGGTATGATTTTTGAAATTTTAAGAAGAAATTACTTGAAAAAGCTTCAAATAATCATAATATGCCCTAACTGAACAAAAACACCAATTTTTGAAATAAACCTTGGATCACACACTTGTTATTGTTGAAAGTCCCACCAAAGCAAAAACCATAAGAAAGTTTTTGCCTTCTAATTATGAAGTTCTCGCTTCAATGGGACATGTAAGAGATCTTCCAAAAGGAGCTGCTGAAATACCTGCTGCAGTTAAAAAGGAAAAATGGTCAAGGATAGGAGTTAATACAACAGAAGATTTTGAACCACTTTATATAGTTCCAAAAGATAAGAAAAAGGTTGTTAAAGAATTAAAAGATGCATTGAAAGGTGCGACCCAGCTATTACTGGCAACTGATGAAGATAGAGAGGGAGAAAGTATTAGTTGGCATCTCCTGCAAATACTTAACCCTAAAATACCAACTAAGAGAATGGTTTTTCATGAAATTACGAAAAAGGCAATTAATAAAGCGTTAGACCAAACAAGAGAAATTGATATGGAACTTGTTCAGGCTCAAGAAACAAGAAGAATCTTGGATAGGCTTTTTGGATATGAATTATCTCCTTTACTTTGGAAGAAGGTAGCCCCCCGATTATCTGCTGGTCGTGTTCAATCAGTTTCTGTAAGACTTCTTGTTAGGAGAGAGAGAGAAAGAAGATCCTTTAAAAAAGCTAGTTACTGGGGGATTAAAGCTTCCCTAGTAAAAGATAATGTTACTTTCGAAACTAAATTATTCAGTTTAAACGGTCAAAGAATTTCTAACGGTTCCGATTTCGATGAACAGACCGGTAAATTAAAAGAAGGAAATAAATCTTTAATAATTGGAGAAGAACAAGTAAATGATTTATTGAAGATTTTTCCTCTGAGGATTGGTTAGTCTCAAAAATTGAAAAAAAACCATCTACTCGTAAGCCAGTTCCTCCATTTACAACTAGCACATTACAACAAGAAGCAAATAGGAAGCTTCGTTTGTCTGCGAGAGAAACCATGAGATGTGCACAAGGGCTATATGAGAGAGGTTTCATAACATATATGAGAACTGATTCAGTTCATCTCTCCGGACAAGCCACAAGAGCTGCTAGAGAATGTGTCAGTTCTATGTATGGAAAAGAATATTTATCTAATTCACCAAGACAATTTAATTCAACTGCAAGAAATGCTCAAGAAGCACATGAAGCTATTAGGCCGGCAGGTGAGGTATTTAAAACACCAAAGGAAACTAATTTAACTGGTAGAGAATTATCACTTTACGATTTAATTTGGAAAAGAACTGTAGCTAGTCAAATGGCGGAAGCTAGGTTAACAATGATTAATGCTGAAATTAGCGTAGGGGATGGATTATTTAAATCGAGCGGGAAAAGTATTGATTTCGCAGGATTCTTCAGAGCTTATGTCGAGGGAAGTGATGACCCAAGTTCATCCCTTGAACAACAAGAAATTATTCTCCCAAACTTAACAACTGGAACATGTCTTGAAGTTACTAATAGGGAATCTACTTTTCATGAAACTAAACCTCCTGCAAGATATACAGAGGCTGCATTAGTTAAAGTTCTTGAAAAAGAAGGGATTGGAAGACCTTCTACCTATGCCAGCATTATTGGGACAATAGTTGATAGAGGTTATGCGAATATATCTTCCAATACTTTGGCTCCAACGTTTACAGCTTTTGCTGTTACTGCTCTATTAGAAGAACATTTTCCTGATCTGGTTGATACTACTTTTACTGCAAAAATGGAATCTTCATTGGATGAAATATCTTCAGGTAATCTTGAATGGCTACCATACCTCGAAACTTTCTATAAGGGTAAAAATGGTTTGGAGGTAAAGGTTCAGAAAACAGAGGGTGATATTGATGGTAAAGCTTATAGACAAGTTGATTTCGAAGACCTCCCTTGCGTAGTCAGAATAGGCTCTAACGGACCTTGGCTAGAGGGTACAAAAATTGATGAATCAGGTAATGAAATTCAGGCTAAAGGTAATCTTCCAATGGATATTACTCCGGGAGATTTAGACATTAAACAAGTTGATCAAATCTTAAGTGGCCCATCGGATCTTGGAACTGATCCAAAAACTGGGGAAAAAGTCTTTTTAAGATTTGGCCCTTATGGACCTTACGTTCAATTGGGAAATAATGATCAAGATAAAGCTAAACCAAGAAGAGCTTCATTACCCAAAGAGTTGAAAACTGATGATCTAACTCTAGATGAGGCTCTTGTACTTTTAAGTTTGCCTAGATTGTTAGGAGTTCATCCTGATGGAGGAGTTGTTGAGGCTGATAGAGGAAGATTTGGTCCTTATATCAAATGGATTAAAAATGAAAATGAATCTGAAAACAGATCCTTAAAGAAAGAGGATGATGTTTTTACAGTTGATATAGAACGAGCATTAGAAATTCTTTCGATGCCAAAAATGGGTAGAGGTGGTCAAGAGGTACTTAAAGACTTTGGAAAACCTAAAGAATTTAAAGAAAAAATTCAAATATTAAATGGAAGATATGGCGTCTATTTAAAATGTGGCAAAACTAATGTTTCGATTGCCAAAGATACTGACATAGAAAAATTTACCGTAAATGATGCAGTATCTCTTTTAGAAGAAAAACTAAAAGATAAAAAAGACGCAATTTTAAAAAAAACAAAGATTGGTAATAAAAAAACTTCTAGGAAAAAGAAAAGTTAGAAAAAATATGATTTTTAAAAAAAAAGAATTTTTTTTATTAATTTTTTTAATTTTCTTGCAATCATGCTCTGGAGGGAGGATTGGAAATTTTCTTGAAAGTAGTTTTAATGATTTAGAAAAAATAAGCAAAAATGAAGATTTACAAAATAACTTATTAAATAAAAACGATATAAATTTAGAAAAAGAAAACAAAAAATTTGATGATAAAAAAAATAAAAAAAATAAAAAAGTAGAAAAGCCAAAAAATGTTCCAGAAAATAAAAACGATATAAATTTAGAAAAAGAAAACAACAAATTTGATGATAAAAAAAATAAAAAAATTAAGAATCTTTCAAAAAAAAGAAAAATTGAGCTTCAATCTTACAAAATAATATTCATTTTAAAAGATGTAGATCCAAAAGACCCCACTGAAAAGTTAAGTTCCATATTGAGTAATTCTGAGGTAAATTTTGAAATAGAAAAGATTGAACGTATCTTAGATTCAAAAAATAAAAGTATGAATAAAAATTAATTAAAAATATTCAACAAAAAATGAAAATAACAACAAAAACTGAAGCATTAAATATTGTCGAGACCTCTTATTTAGCATCTCTTTCGTCTTTATTATGGGTGGCATTATATTATCTGCCAATTGGGGGAGCTTTATTAAGGTTGATTTTACCCCTCCCAATGATCTTGTTGCACTTGAGAAGAGGAACTAAAATTGCTTTGGAAGGACTTTTAATACAATTTCTACTTTTATTAATAATTATGGGTCCTGTTAGAGGAACTTTATTTTTATTTCCCTATGGTATCTTGGCTTTTTGGTTAGGTTGGTGTTGGTTTAAAGAAAAGAGTTGGAAACTCAGTTTAACTGGGGGAGTTGTTATTGGAACCCTAGGCTTCTTACTAAGAGTCATAGCATTATCTGCGTTGGTTGGAGATAATCTTTGGGTGTTAATTACTAGAGCGAGTTATGGTCTAATAGAAAAGTTCATTGGATTATTTAATTTACCTTTATATCCCTCAATTTTGACTATACAATTAGGTGCAATTTTATTAATAATTTTTCAAGAAATAGTTTATGTTTTAACTGTACATGTAGTCGCCTATTATCTGTTTCCTCGATTTAAATTAACCATCCCAGATCCTCCAAGATTATTAAATAGCTTAGTTGATTTTAATAATTAAAAAAATAAGAATGTACAGTACAGAATTAGGGATAAATTTTTTTGGTAATGAATCCAATAAAAAAAGAAAACTTAATAAGATAGAAATACTGAAAAAGAATATTAAAAATTTAAAAATATTTCTTATAATTGCTGGTACTAATACATCTCAAATTCCAGGAATTTCCGCAGCAGGTATTAATGCAAAATCAAGGCGAACAACTGCGCTCGCAGATGCTGAATTTTTGCTTGAGGGTGCTTCAAAAGATCATAAATATAAATTGCCTCTTCTCAATGCAGGAGTAACTCCTGCCCTAATCAGTCATGTTTGTTCAAAGCTTATAAATATTTATCCAGTTATTGTTCCTCTGGGAATAGGAGCAAAGCCTTATTTTAATCATTTGGTTGTAGAAGATAGAAATTTGGGCCCATCAAATTGTCTTACTACTGGTAAATCGATGACTAAAGAGAGAGTTTTAAATCTCTATGAAAAAGGTCTTGCGATAGGAAAATCCTTAAAACAACCAGTTTTAATTTCTGAATCTGTACCTGGGGGCACCACAACTGCTCAGGCAGTAATGGAAGCTTTTGGTTTGCAGGTATCTAATTTAGTAGGGAGTAGTTTATTTAAAGCTCCAAGAGAACTAAGAAGACAAGTAGTTAAAAGAGGACTTTTCAATGCAAATTTCAAGGCTGATTTCGACTCTTTTGATGTTCTCGCGGCGGTAGGTGATCCTTTCCAGGCTTTCTCAATGGGTCTATTGATTGGTGCCAGGTTAGCAAAACAACCTGTAATATTGTCTGGAGGAAGTCAGATGTTAGCGGTCATTTTGCTTGTATTAGAATTTTTAGATGAAAAAAATAAAGATGAATTTATTGAAGATGTTTTTATTGCGACAACTGGGTGGCTTGTGAAAGATAATTCTCTAAATGATTTAATAAATCTAATTAATGAAAAATATGAAATAAAATTATTAGGTTTAGCCAGTCCTTTAAATTTCAAATCTTCAAAATACAAAGAATTGAGGGATTATGAATTAGGTCATGTAAAAGAAGGTGTAGGTGCTGGTGGAATATCATTGCTTGCTTTCTTAGATGGATTTAAAAATGAAGAAATAGTTTCATTGTGTCAACTAAATCTGGAAATGATGAAGGGCCTAGGTCAAATTTCTTTAGAGAAGGATTGCTGAATGTTTTCAAAATTTGCAACTAGAAGAGAATTTTTAAATTGTGGTAAGCTTTCGCTTTTATTTTTCTTAAACTCTTGCAGTAATCTACCAAATAAAGTAAAAATTGCTTTACAAAATTCTTTTTATCCAGAATCTTTTAAAGATACGATTCCAAAAAATTGGAAGCAGGAAAAAATTAATTTTGAAAATATTCGGCTACAAAAAAATAGAAACACAATTTTCAATTCTGACTTTACTTTAATAAATGATGGATGGATTTCTAGTATAGATTTTTCAGAATTTGAAAAAATAAATGAATATGCACTTTTCGAAAATTTGGATAAGAGATCGATAGATTTTTTGGGAAGTTTTAATCAAAATCAGAGGAGTAAATTATTTCCTATTGGCGTAGTACCCTATACAATTATCATTAAAAATAATAAAGAATTAATAAATTTAGCCAGAACATCTTGGGATTTTCTTCTTTCTAAAAAATTAACTGGGAAAATTATTTTTCCACAAAGTCCCAGAATAATATTGTCAATTGCTCAAAAAATTAATTCATCTAATTCTTTAAAAAAACTCAAAAACCAAGCAATGTTATTTGATGATAAAAATATGCTCAATTGGTTGATTAATTCTGATGCTATTGTCGCAATAGTTCCTTATAGTCTTTGTTCAAAATATTTAAAAATTGATCCAAGGCTTTCTTTAGTTTTCCCAAGCCAAGGCGTACCTTTGATGTGGCATTTTCTGCTTAGTCGATCAAATCTTAATAATGCAATATTAATTAAATGGATTAAATCTTTAGAAAATAAATTAATAGTAGATAAATTAGTAAGCCAGGGTTGGTATCTTCCATTCAATAGTGATTATTTGCAAAGTAAATATAAATCTGAAATGTTCCCCATCTCAGGTCCCTCTGAGAAATGTTGGGAAAATAGTTGGTCTTTCCCTGTCTTAACAAATGAACAAAAAATTAATCTTAAAAATATCTGGAATGAGTCCTTATCCCCATAATCTTTTTGTAGGTTTTTCAATTAATAAGTTATGAGTTTCATTTAATAAATTTGGTATATCTAATTTACTAGGACATTTAGGAACACATTCATTACATTCTTGACAAAATGAGGAATTTTTTTCTTCCCACCAGTGGCCAGCTTTTCCTATTAAATTGTATCTTTCTTTTGAAAATTCTAATTGGCCATAACCAATAGATATATTTCTTAAACGAAGTATTTCTGGAATAGGCACTTCATTTGGACATGGAAGACAAGATCTACATTGTTCACATTTGGTTGAGTTTAATCTTTCATTAGAAACTTCCTCAATTTTATTCAGGGCGCTTTTTTCAAGTTTTGTAAGCTTCTCGAATGAGTTTCTAAGTTTATGCGCAAATTCAAAATCTTTTTTGTTTGTAGCCCCCAAGGATAAAGTTGTAATGCCTTTTGCTAGCAGAAATCGATATGCTAATTCTAATGGATGAAAAGGTTTAGAGGCCTCTATCAAAATATCACTTGGAGAATACAATCTGCCACCTTTATCAGCAGGGGATATTGCTAAAACTCCCATACCTTTTTTTATAGCTTTCTCTGCTAAAGCAATCTTAGATTGATCTAAATAATGTAAATGAAGACTACAAAAAGTAAAAACTTCACAGTTAATTGCATCTTTAATTAGTGAATAACTTCCGTGAGAACTAAAACCAACTTGATCAACTAATTCTTTCTCAAGTATCCAAGATATGAATTTCTTACCCTCTCCAGCAAGAACCCAATCTAAATGTTGTTTTAAGTTGAGTCCGTGAATTGCAAGATTATTGATTTTCTCGCGATTTAAATTTTTAAGAGACTTTTTAAAATTATTTTTTAAAAAGTCAAAATCACCCTTTGGTAAAACTTTGGAAGTAATCACCCAATTTTTTTCTTTTATATTCTCTTCTATTGCTAATTTTTTTATTGAATTTCCAATAAGTGATTCAGCATTACCATAAGAAGGTGCTGTTTCTATATGGTTAATTCCTACATAATATGCATTTTTTATTATGCTATACATTTTTTCGAGACTTTCAGTTGCTCGCATTGTCCCTAAAGTGAATAAGCTCACTTTCGCCCCTCTACCAAATGATCTTTTTTGTGAATTAATAATCATCTAAATATGATCAATTTCTTTTTAGTTACTCTTTAATTTATTTATAGTTGAAAATCATTTAAAGTAAATTAAAGTAAATACAAAATTTTGCAAAAATATTTTTCTTAAATCTATGTTTACAGGAATAATTCAATCAATTGGAAAACTAAGACAAGAAAAAAATATTTTAGAAATTGAAATTCTAGATAATTTATTTGATATGGCAATCGGTGACAGCGTAGCTGTTGATGGAATTTGTTTGACAGTTAAAGAGATTTTTCAAAATAAATTTACTGTTGATGTTAGTGAAGAGACATTAAAAAAAACAACTTTAGGAGTAAAGTCGAACCTGAATCAGGTTGTTAATTTGGAGCCCGCTCTTAGGGTGTCTGACCGTCTAGGAGGGCATATAGTCAGCGGACATGTTGATGGCCTTGGAACGGTCGAGAATATAGAAAAATTAGAGAAATCTTGGCTCTTATCAATAAAGTGGAAAAATAATAATTATTCAAAATATGTAGTTAATAAAGGGAGTATTTGTGTAAATGGTATAAGTCTTACGATTGCAAAATATGAGCAGGAAGGAGAAATATTTACTATTGCGATAATTCCTCATACTTGGCATAACACAAATCTAAATAAATTAAATATCGGTGACAGCGTAAACCTTGAGGCAGATGCACTAATTAAATATGTAGAGAAATTACTTTTATTTAATAAAAATAGTAATCAAGATTTATCTTCAAATAATATTTCTTCCGAGTGGCTTAAAGAAAACGGTTGGTAAAGTATATTTTTTAATTTAATGGAATCAGATAAATTGTTTTTGATTCTTTTTTAAGATCGATTTTAAATTCCTGACCAGGTTCTAGACCTAATTTTTTGGTGTAGGCATGACCAATTAATAGGTTCCCATTGCCATGAACTTTAGTTTTGAATTCTGTCTGTCTGCCTCTTGAAGCTCTATTACCATTTTTCCCCTGACGACCATTTCCTATTTTGTAACCCTTAGCTTCAATAAGTGCTCTATAAAAACTTTTTCTTAAGATTCTTCCACTAGGGCCTACGTACCCACAACCTCTTGCTATCTCATCTTCAGATTTTTTACTTAATAATTTTGCTTTTTCAAGAAGTTCTTTTCCTTCTAGCATTATCTGACAAATTTCTAATTATATATTCTCACTAAAAAGGAGAACTGTGGCAATATAAATTAATAAAAAATATATTTAATTTTTAAAATTTAGTTTTTTATAAAAGATACAAAATAATAAATAAAATAACCCATATTCCATCTACAAAATGCCAGTACAATTCAACAGCTTCCAAAGGGAACATATTTTGACTAGTTAATCTTCCTCCCTTGATTCTCGATTGCCAAGCAATAATTAAAATCATTAAAGTGCCTAAAGTGACATGTAATCCATGAAAACCAGTAAGAGCATAAAAAGTACTTGCAAATAAATTATCGGTTAATCCAAAAGGTAAATGAAAATATTCAAATAATTGACATATTAAAAATATAATTCCAAGAAAAGCAGTAAAAAATAACCATTTTTGGGATTCAGAGTTTTTATCTTTTAAAAGTGCTTTGCCTGCTTTATGGAAAGTTGCACTACTAACAAGTAACAAAATTGTATTGAGTGTAGGTATTGGTAGTTCTAATTCATAAATAGCACCATCAGGTAATGGATTTACTGCTTTATAAGTTAAATAAGCAGCAAAGAATCCAGCAAAAGTCATTCCGTCAGCAATTAGGAAAGTTATAAGACCAAACATTCTGAAGTCTTCATGTGTTTCGTTAACTTCAGAATTATTTTTTTGAATTTCTTTTGAGCTATCTAGGGTTGTCATATGTTTTTATTTTCCTTCCGAAATTTCTTTACCATAACCATAAGGTTCTTCAACTAATGGAGCTTCTCCTTCCCAATTTTCAACTGGAGGTGGAGAGGATGTTAACCATTCAGGTGTAAGAGCATTCCAAGGGTTATCTCCAGCCTCTTTACCATTTCTCACACTAAGGAATACATTAATTAAAAAAGGAATTGTACTTATAGCCATCAAAAGAGCCCCAAGGCTACTAATTTGATTAACGAACTGGAATTGAGGATCATATTCTGCAACTCTTCTTGGCATTCCATTTAAACCAAGCCAATGTTGAGGAGCAAAACACAAATTAAATCCAATAAAGGTAATGATAAAATGTAAAATTCCTAATTTTTCATTGAGCATTTTTCCAGTTACTTTGGGGAACCAATGATAAATTGAAGAGAAAATAATAAAAACAGTCCCTCCATAAACTATGTAATGAAAATGGGCTACAACGAAATATGTATCATGTACGTGAATATCGAAAGGTACCTGTGCTAACGCAACTCCTGTGATACCTCCAAAAACAAAATTTATAATAAATCCGCAAGAGAATAACATTGCACTATTGATGGAAATTTTACCTCCCCATAATGTTGCAACCCAATTGAAAAATTTTATACCTGTTGGAACAGCAATAAATGCTGTAGCAATAGTAAAGAACAATCTCATCCAAGGAGGCGTTCCACTCGTAAACATGTGATGGGCCCAAACAACTAAACCTAAAACTACTATCCCCATTATTGAAAAAACCATTGTTGTATATCCAAAAAGTGGTTTTCTAGCATGTACAGGAAGTATTTCACTAACTAAACCAAAGGCAGGAAGGACCATAATGTATACAGCTGGATGAGAATAAAACCAAAATAAATGCTGATAAACTACGACATTGCCACCCAAGACAGGATTGAAAAACCCAGTATTAGCAATGATATCGAAGCTAAGTAGAATTAAAGTGCCTGCTAAAACAGGAGTTGATAAAACAACTAGTAGACTTGTTCCAAGCATTGCCCAACAATACATTGGCAATTGCATAAGTTTTAATCCTGGCCTTCTTAATTTGATAATGGTCGCGATAAAGTTTATTCCACCAAATATAGAACTGCCTCCAAGTAATAGAACGCTCAGAATCCAAATAATTTGTCCCGATTGAGGAGTAGTTATGCTCAAAGGTGGATAAGCTGTCCATCCAGCCTGAGCAGCACCCTCAACAAAATAGCTTGCTACCAGCATCAAACCTGAAGGAGGAATTAACCAAAAAGCTACTGCATTTAATCTTGGGAATGCCATATCTCTCGCACCTACATAAAATGGAATTAAATAATTTCCAAAAGCACCATTAACTACAGGAACTATCCAAAGGAATATCATTATTGTTCCGTGTAAAGTTAAAACTTGGTTATAAACATCTCTTGGCATAAAATCAGACATTGGGCTGGCTAGTTCAATTCTTATAGCGCTAGCTAAGGTCCCTCCTATCAAATAGAAGAGAAAACCACAAACCAAGTATTGAATCCCAATTACTTTATGATCAAGGCTAAAACTAAAGTATCTAAGCCAGCCTTTAGGTTGTAGGCTTTCATTATTAGTTTTTTGTGGATCAATTGATATTGTCATAAATTTACCTCTGGTTTTTTATTTTTGTTAAACCATTCGTTGTAATCAGATTCTTCTTCAACAATTATCGAGGCTCGCATTCCTCCATGATATGGGCCACATAATTCAGCGCAAATTATCGGATATTTCCCTACTTTTGTAGGAGTGAAATTTAGAATAGTCGGTTGTCCAGGAATAATATCCTGTTTAATTCTGAACTCTGGTACCCAAAAAGCATGAATGACATCTTTGGATTCCATTTTCATTGATACTTTTTGATCAACAGGAACGTGTAGTTCTCCTGATATGAAATTGCCCTTGGGATAATTGAATAGAAATGCAAATTGCATAGCTGAAACTTCAATTGATAAATTATTTATTGATATTTCATTATCAGAAGTTTGACTTATTCCAGCCCATATTTTTTCAGTGTTAGAACTCATCATTTCGTGGTTATGATTTAGTTCTTGCATTCCTCCCATTCGATCGTAGATGTTGTAGCTATATAGACCTATTAATAAAACAATTATTGAAGGGATAATTGTCCATACAATTTCTAAGCTTAAATTTCCTTCTAAAGCTATACCATCGCCTATCTGATTATTTCTTTTCCTAAATTTAAATAAACTATAAATAACTGCTATTGTCATTCCTATAAAAATAATTAATCCAATGATGAAAAGAATTTTAAAAAGTTCATCGTAAATTGGCGCATTAATACTTGCTTCCGCTGGGAGCAAATTCACATTAAAACCAATCCAAAAAGATGAAGCAAAAACTAGGGAAATAATTAGTATTAAATAAATGTTTTTATTTAACAATTGTTCTATAAAAATTTGTTTTATAACCTCAAGATATTCAATTTTTTTAAACCTGCATCCTTTGTTAAAAGAAAATCATTTAAATTCACAACTTCTTAAGATTTATGAAATAAAAGGCGTATTATTAATAACTTTTTAGAGTTAATTGTCAGGGAAAAAAGATTAAATTAGTAAATTATTTTTTAAATTAAACATATTAATTTTTAATTAATGTTTGGTTTTTGAATCTAATTTATTATGCAAAATAATAGGTTTTATCCATTTGATTAATAACCAATTATATAAATCAAAATATCTGACTATTTTTAAAAGGTTAGGGAGTCATAGTGTAATTGCACTTATAGCACTAATTGTAATTGGAGGTGCTACTAGAGTCATGGAGGCAGGACTTGCCTGCCCAGATTGGCCATTATGTTATGGATCTTTTTTGCCTTTTAATCATATGAACCTAAGAGTTTTTCTAGAGTGGTTTCATCGTCTAGATGCTTTTCTGGTTGGAATATTAATTCTTTTTAAATTTACTCTTTCAATTATCTGGAAAAATGAAATTCCAAATTGGTTACCTAAAACTTATTCATTACTACTTTTTCTTGTTATTGTTCAAGGATCTTTTGGAGCTTTAACAGTAATAAATCTGCTTGATTCATATACTGTTACAGGCCATCTTTTAATAGCCTTTTTACTTCTCATTACAACAATTTCAATAAATCAAAATTTAGAAAATGAAGAAATAGAAGAGCCATTAATTTGGTGGAGATTATTATTGTTTGTTCCTCTTTTACTTACTTTGATTCAATCTTTTATTGGAGTAAGGCTTTCATCAACCTGGTCAGGACATATTTGCTTAACCTTTCATAAACAGTGCCTAATTCTAAATACTCATAAATTATTTGCTTTTCCAATTACTTTTTCAATTCTATTGATTATTGCTACTGCAATTTATAAGAGAAGTTTGCTTACTGAAAATTGGAAATATCTTTCAGCACTTATTTTTCTCTTGTTTTCTCAAATTGTTTTGGGTGTTTTAAGTCTTAAAACAAATTTGAATGAACCTATTTTTATTATTGGTCATCAACTTAACGCTTCTTTATTTATTTCGATATTAACAACATTAATTTTTAGAAATCCTTTTATCAAAAAAGGTCTAAACCACTCTCTAAATTCTCAAATGGTTGGTATCAATTCATGAACACTAGTAACTTAGAAAACTTGAACTATAAATCTTCAATTAGGGATGAAGTTGTACCCTCAAGAAAAAGATTAACTTTGCCACCTTGGCTTGAAGTAGCAAAACCTAGATTGATCCCACTTTTACTGGCAACAACCTTGGGAGGAATGGCTTTAACAGAGGAATGGCCTTTGTCTTCACCGAAGCTTATCTGTACTTTAGGAGGCGGCGCTTTAGCAGCAGCAGCAGCAGGCGCTCTTAATTGCTTATGGGAAATGGAATTAGATAAAAGGATGACAAGAACTAGCACAAGAGCCTTGCCGGCAGGAAAGTTGTCATCTGAGACTGTATTTTTAGCTGCCGTATCATGTACTTTGGCAGCTTCGATGCTTTTAGTAAGTGGTGTAAATTATTTGGCTGCGGGATTAACTCTTCTTGGTTTATTTAGCTACGTAATTTTATATACAGTTATTTTGAAACCTCGTACAACAAAAAATATTGTTTTCGGGGGAGTTGCTGGCGCGATACCACCTTTAGTTGGAGCATCTGCTGCCACAGGGCATGTAGGTCTTAGTGGTTGGTGGTTATTTGGTTTAGTCATGTTATGGACTCCAGCTCATTTTTGGGCACTTGCAATTTTGTTGAAGGATGATTACGCATCTGTTGGTATTCCAATGCTCCCTTCTGTTAAAGGATCTGTTTTTACTGCTAAAGCGATTTCTCGTTACGGATGGGCAACAGTTTTAATGAGTATTATGGGAGTCTTTGCTTTACCTGAAGGGGGTCTATTATACGGAATTATGTTATTGCCATTTAATGGGAGACTTTTGCAATTAATAAATGAATTAAAGAAATCTCCTGATGATCTTTCAAGAGCAAAGTCTCTTTTTAGGTGGTCTATTCTCTATATGTTTGGTATTTGTCTTTTGTTATTAATTTCCAGAACCCAACTATCCGTAGAATTTGAGCAGCAATCTATGCAAATATTTTTATCTATTGTATCCCTGCTCAGTAATTAAAATAGATGTAAAATGTTCTTTAAGTAAATAGTAAGTTTGATGAATTATATCAAAGTTAAAGGGCTCTCAAAATCTTATTCAGACATCAAGGCTTTAAAAAATTTATCGATGGAAATTGAAGCTGGCACATTATTCGGAATACTAGGCCCAAATGGTGCTGGTAAATCAACACTTATAAAAATACTCGCTACCTTAATAGAGCCTGATAGTGGAGAAGTTTTCATAAATAATATTAATCTGATAAAAAATTCAAGGAAAATTAGAGAATTAATTGGTTATGTTGCCCAGGAAATTGCACTCGATAAAATATTAACTGGACGAGAGCTTTTGGATTTTCAATCAGATTTATATCACATCAACAAAAACAAAAAATTTGAAAGGATTAAGAAATTAATAGATCAATTAGAAATGAACGAATGGATTGATCGGAAGTGTGGAACTTATTCAGGGGGAATGAAAAGAAGAATAGATCTGGCAGCTGGACTTTTACATTTGCCCCAAGTATTAATATTGGATGAACCTACAGTTGGTTTAGATATTGAAAGTAGAAATATCATATGGCAACTTTTGAAAGATTTGAGAAATAATGGAATGACTATTATTTTAAGCAGTCACTATCTTGATGAAATAGATAAATTAGCAGACAGATTAGTTATAATTGATGATGGAAGAGTTATAGCACAAGGGGCTCCTGCAGAACTGAAAAATAAATTAGGAGGAGATAGAGTAACTTTGAAAGTAAGAGAATTTAGTAATGAGGAAGAAGCAAAAAATATATGCCAAATTTTATCTTCAATTGATGGAATTAGTCAGATTATCATAAATGAAGCTCAAGGTTTCTCGATAAATTTTGTAGCAGATAAGGAAAAAGATTTACTTACGAAGCTCAAAGTGGAATTGGCCTTCTCAAAGTTTGAAATTTTTTCTCTTACCCAAAGTCAGCCAAGCTTGGATGATGTCTATCTTCAGGCAACCGGAAAAACATTATTGGATGCCGAAATTTCTATGGCAGGGAAAAGAGACCTTAAAAAAGAATCAAAGCAATCAATGAGATAAAAAACTTCTGGATAAATATCTATAATGAAAATTAATTACTGATAATTATGGAATTGCAAAAGTATAATTTATTTTTTTTATATCAAGAAACATTTGCCTTAACAAAGAGATTATTTATTCAATTAAAAAGAAGACCATCAACTCTTTTAGCTGGAATATTACAACCTATAATTTGGCTTTTTTTATTTGGGGCATTATTCTCTAAAGCTCCTGAAGGTTTTTTGCCAGGAGTTGATTCTTACGGGAATTTTTTAGGAGCAGGACTTATTGTTTTTACTGCTTTTAGCGGAGCCCTAAATTCTGGTCTTCCTTTAATGTTTGATAGAGAGTTTGGATTTCTTAATAGATTACTTGTGGCTCCTTTAACTAGTAGATTATCCATAGTTTTATCTTCTTTTTTTTACATAACAATCCTGAGCTTTGTTCAGAGTATTGTAATAATGGTTGTTTCATACATTTTGGGTTATGGATGGCCCAATTTATATGGTTTAGGAATTGTATTTACAACACTAATTCTATTAGTTCTTTTTGTGACATCAATAAGTTTATGTTTAGCGTTTGTTTTGCCCGGACATATTGAATTAATCGCTCTTATATTTGTGATAAATTTACCTCTTCTTTTTGCAAGCACTGCTTTAGCTCCAATTTCTTTTATGCCAAATTGGCTTGGGTGGTTAGCTTCATTAAATCCATTAACTTTTGCGATTGAACCTATTAGGACTGCTTATACAGAAACTATGAATTTAGAATTAGTGGCTTTACATGCCCCATATGGTGATTTAACTTGTAAGAGTTGTATCTCAATTTTATTTTCTTTAACAGTTTTATCCTTGATTATCATAAGGCCTCTGTTAAACAGAAAGTTAAATTACTAAATTTATGCTTTTAAAAAATCATCTAATAGAAGTTTTTAAAAAAGCCTCTTCAGAAAATAATTTTTTGCTTAAAGAAAATATTCTTCTTAAGTGGGTCCATAGATTTGGAATTGATTCTTTAAATGATTTATTAATACATAGTTCAGTACAAAATGAAAATCATGAAGAAGAAAATCAAGAACAAATACCTTTAATTGATGAAAATTATGAAAAAGAAAATCAAGAACAAATAACTCTAATTGATGAAAATTATGAAAAAGAAAATCAAGAACAAATTGAGCTTGAATCTTTTAAAACTTTAGAAAATTTAGAAGAAACAAATTGTGAATCAAATTACTTAAAAATTTCTAACAATAATCAAGTTTTTTATACTAAACAAAATTCTAATCAAATAAATCAATATATTAAAACCCCAAAATTACCACTACCTAATATTAAAAATTTAAGAAAATGGATTAATAAAGATAAAAAAGCTAGTTAGCTTTTTACATCATACCTGGCATACCCATACCGCCCATGCCTGGCATACCCATACCGCCCATGCCTGGCATACCCATTCCTCCCATACCTGGCATACCCATACCTGGCATACCCATACCTGGCATGCCCATACCTCCCATTGGATCTCCACCTGGTCCTCCTGGGGCCGCAGCTTCAGGCTCTGGAATGTCTGCCATTGCAACTTCTGTTGTGAGGAGCATAGCTGCAATAGATACTGAATCTTGAAGAGCTAATCTTATTACTTTAGTTGGATCTAATATTCCTGAGTCTTTTAAATCCTCGTATTTTCCTGAATTAGCATTGAAGCCTTTGTTAAGTCTTTTAATTTCAGCGACAACTACATCACCATTAAAACCAGCATTGTTTGCTATTTGTTTAGTAGGTTCCAAAAGGGCTTCTTTTACTATATTTATCCCTGTTCTTAAATCATCGGAAGATGTTTGACTTAAATTTAAAAGGTCATCTGATATCTCAATTAAAGTTTGTCCACCTCCAGAAACTACACCCTCTTCAATAGCAGCTTTCGTAGCATTAAGGGAATCTTCGATTCTTAACTTTTTGTACTTCATCTCTGTTTCTGTTGCAGCTCCAACTTTGATAAGTGCTACTCCTCCAGCTAGTTTTGCGATCCTTTCATTGATTTTGTCTCGATCATACTCTGAGTCTGTTATCTCAACTTCTCTTTTTAATTTTTCTACTCGCGCTTTAACCAAATCTTTAGTGTCTTCGAAGGCAACGATTGTAGTTTTGTCCTTCGTGATAGTTATTTTTTTTGCTTTGCCTAAATCATTAATCGATACTTTATCAAGTGTCATCGATTTATCTTCACTAATTAACTTAGATCCAGTAAGAATAGCAATATCTTCAAGAGCAGCTTTTCTTCTCTCGCCAAATAACGGAGCTCTCACAGAAGCAACATTTAAAACTCCACTATTCTTATTCAAAACCAAGGTGGTTAAAGCCTCTCCTTCAATATCTTCAGCAAGAATTAGAAAAGGTGAACTTGATTTCTGAATTTCTTCAAGAATTGGAACCAGATCAACTAAAGTTGAAACTTTTTGATCAGTTATTAATATTTTAGGGTTTTCAAGTTCACAAACTTGTCTTTCTTGGTCTGTTACGAAATATGGAGAACTATAGCCTCTATCAAAAGACATTCCTTCAGTTATATCTAATTCTGTATCTAGTGATTGAGATTCTTCGACAGTTATTACACCATCTGAAGTAACAATATCCATTGCCTTCGAAATTATAGATCCAATTTCTTCATCACCTCCAGCACTAACTGTTGCAACTTTTTGGATATCAGAACCACTTAATGAAATACTTTTGGAACTTAATTTTTCTAGAACAAAAGCCAGGCCAACTTCCATGCCTTTTTTTAACTCCATAGGACTGGCACCAGAAGCAATATTTTTTAATCCCTCTTGAACCATCTTCTGAGTCAAAATGGTGGCTGTTGTTGTTCCATCTCCTGCACTCTCTTTTGTCTTGGACGCAACTTGTTCTATTAATTTTGCACCCAAATTAGAAATAGGGTTCTCAATCTCAATCTCTTTAGCAACTGTTGACCCATCTCTAACTATATCTGGTGAACCAAATTTTCTCTCTATTACTACGTTTTTTGCTTTTGGCCCAATAGTAACCTTTACTGCATTAGCTACAAAATTTACACCTTTTTCTAGAGCTTCTCTTGATTCATTAGAAAAACTTAACTGTTTAGCCATGTTTATTCGATCTTTAGTCCTATTCTAATCTCCCATAGAATCATTTTTAAGGGATATTTAATTAAGTGGGGAAAGCCGAATTTCTTTTAATTAGAAATACAAATTAACCCAAATAAGAGTATCTTTAAGTTATGGAAGAAACAAATAATCTTATTTTTACTCTTACCGCAATCCTCGCGATTGCTATGACACTGATATACTTTCCTTTAAGATTTTTCTTGACATTAACTGCTAGAAGTCGAAGACTTAAACTTTTACAGAAAATTAGAAGGTTAAGAGATGAATTGGGCCAGCCTTATCAAAGTACATAATTAAATACTCATCCCTCCGTCTATACTTATTGTCTGCCCTGTAATGTAACTTCCAGCATTACTTGAAACTAAGAATGAAACTAATTTTGCAATTTGAGTACAACTTCCTAGTTTCCCTAAAGGGATAACTTTAAGTATCTCTTCAGTATTAAGTTTTTCAGTCATTTCTGTTTCTATAAAGCCTGGAGCTATTGCATTTACGTTTATACCTCTTGAAGCAAATTCTTTAGCACAAGTTTTGGTGAATCCAATAACTCCAGCTTTAGCTGCAGAATAATTTGCTTGACCGGGATTACCAATTATTCCAACAACAGATGAAATATTTACGATACTACCACTTCTTTTTTTCATCATAAATTTTGAAGCATATTTTGTACAAAGAAAAACCCCTTTTAAGTTTGTATTTAATACATCATCCCATTGTTCTGATTTCATTCTCATCAATAGTCCATCTCTAGTAATACCAGCATTGTTAATAAGAATATCAATAGAGCCATTAATTTTTATGATTTCTTCAAAAGCTGAACTGACAGAATCCTCTCTTGATACATCAAATTTTAATTTATGAGCGTTACCTCCCGATTTTTTTATTGAATTTACAACTTCTTCAGCTTTTTCATCAGAAGAAGAGTAATTGATAAAAACTTCTGCTCCTAAGCGGCTTAGTTCTAAAGCAATTGCTTTACCAATTCCTCTGCTAGCTCCAGTAATTAAAGCAACTTTGCCTGATAATGAATCTGAATTAGACATTATGAAATTTATAATTTTCAATCGTAGTACTATTTGTGTAAAGATATTGCTTTTATTTATAATTATCTAGAAAATATTAAATACTTCTATTGTGCACTTTTTAATACCAGCTGCAGGGAGTGGTAGCAGAATGAAAGCTGGAAAAAATAAATTACTTATTGAGTTAGAGGGAGAGTCTCTGATTTATTGGACACTTAAATCTGTATTTTCTGCAAGCTCAACAAACTGGGTTGGAATAATTGGGCAACCGAAAGATAAAAATTTATTATTAAATTCAGCAAAGGATTTTGCCCAAAAAGTCCATTGGATTAATGGTGGTGACACCAGACAACAGTCAGTTTTTAATGGTTTAAAAGCGCTACCAAAAGATGCTAAAAAAGTTTTAATACATGATGGTGCTAGATGTCTAATTAATCCTGAATTGATAGACATTTGTGCCAAGCAATTAGATGAAAATGAAGCTGTAATTTTGGCTACTAAGGTGACTGACACAATAAAGATTGTTGATAATGAAGGTTTTATTAAAGAAACACCAAATAGAAATTATTTATGGGCAGCGCAAACTCCTCAGGGCTTTTTAGTAGATAGATTAAAAAAAGCTCATAAGATGGCAATTGATAAAAACTGGAAAGTCACAGATGATGCCTCACTATTCGAAATGCTTAGTTGGAAAGTGAAGATTATTGAAGGAAATTATTCAAATATAAAAATCACGTCCCCTATAGATTTGAAAATAGCAAAACTTTTTGTGAAGAACCTCTAATTAAAAAGGTTTATCGATACTAAGAATGCCATCATCACCATTTAAGGTCGCTTCGTATCCTAAAGGAATGCAAGCATTTCCAGATATGTGGCCTAATGGGAGGTCAAAAAGAATAGGAAAATTAAACTCTTGGAGTCTTTCAATAATGCAGTTTTTTAGTAAATCTTTCCATTCAAGGTCGCAGGAATCATTAGAAAAACTTCCGAATCCAATACCAGCAATTTCGGTAAGTGTTTTAGTCATTCTGAGGTAAGTTAACATGCGATCAATTTTATAAATATCTTCATTAATATCTTCAAAAATTATTATTTTCCCTTTGCAATCTGGAAAGTGATTAGTACCAATTAAAAAAGTAGCAATAGTTAAATTAGAAACGATAATTTCTCCTTTAGCTTTCCCACCTCTTAAAGGAATTCCTCTTATGTCCTCAACATATCCTTCAAAAAGTAAATTTCTTAATCTCTCAAGACTCCACTCTGGCTCTTTGAAAAGGCCAGAAACCATGGGCCCATGGATAGAACCTTTAAATCCTTTTGAATATTTAGATAGTAATAAAGAACATGTATCTGAGAATCCAAGCATTAAACCATGCTGCCAAGGAGGTTCTTTTTCTAAGAGTCTTGCTGAACCCCAGCCTCCTTTTGCAAAAATGATTAGCTTACTATTTTGTGCTTTTTTCAGTTCTTCAAATCTAGTTAGATCATCACCTGCAAAATAACCAAATTTTTTTGATAGAGAATTATTTTCATTAATTTCCAAGCCCCAGTTTTTTAAGATTTCTATGCCTTTTTGAAAATTTTCTTCTTCATCAATAAAGGAGCCAGGAGCTAAAATATCTATTAGATCACCTTTTTTTAATTTAAAAACCATTTTTAGAATTTATGAGGCAATAATAATTCCTAATAGAAGGACTCCTCCATAAATTGATTGATTTTTGAAGTGATTCCCAATGTTTTTTATTGATTGCTTTTCCTCAGGAAATACCTTTAATATATCTCGCTGCATTAAGATTGCCGTGGGGAGCCAAATTGGCCAAAAAATAAAATCAATTTTATTAATAAATCCGCATAATGCGAGAAAAATAGAAGTTAATAGATAACAAATTTGAATCGTTATTTTTGTATTGTTCTGAAGGTTAACAGCGGAACTATTTATTCCAATTTTGATATCATATTTTTTATCTGCTAAAGCATAAATAGTATCAAAGCCAAAAGTCCAAAAAATAGTGGCTAGCCAGCAAAATAATAAAACAATACTATTTAAATTGCCTTCATTTGCGGCCCAGGGAATTAAGACAGCAAAACCCCAGCATATGGATAAGATTAATTGAGGATATTTAAACCATCTTTTGGCAGAAGGATAAATTAAAATAATAGGCAAAGCTAAAAATGCAAGTGAAATTGAAAGGATCCTGCCAGGTTGAGGTAGTGACAAAGTTAAAAAGAAACTACATAAAATTAAAAAGATAAGAATCGAATAAGCCGTTTTAAGACCGATTTTATTTGCAGCTAGAGGTCTATTTTTTGTCCTGAAAACTCTTTGATCAATTTTTTTGTCCCAAATATCATTAACTACGCAGCCAAATCCACTTACTAGTAGTCCTCCCAGGATTATTCTTAGCAACATTAAAAATGTTGGATTAGCATCTGGGGTTAAATATAAACTCCATCCAGCAGGAATAAGTAAGATCATTCTTCCAGTCGGCTTATTCCACCTTAATAATTCAAAAAAAGTACTTAACTTAATTTGTCGATTTTTATTTTGCATATGACCTATTGTATATTTCATAACTTTAAATAATCTTACTAGGATTAAATGTTTTCTATTATTTAATAATCAATCTTGGGTATATTTATTAATGGGTTAAAGATATCTGCATCTTATAAAAAGAAATGATAAAGACACAAGATTTAAGATATTTTCAAGAAAAGCAAATTTTAGTAGCTTCTATAGATATTGGAACAAACTCTACACATCTCTTGGTAGCAGAAATTAATCTAGAATTAAAATCATTTTCAATAAAATTCACTGATAAATCAACTACTCGTCTTGGAGAAAGAGATGAGGAGGGTAATCTTACTGAAGAATCAATCCAAAGAGCATTAGTTACTCTTAAGCGATTTAAGGAATATTGTAAAAGTAATGGAGTAAAACAAATAGTAACAGCAGCAACAAGTGCAGTTAGGGAAGCTCCAAACGGTCAAGATTTTATTAGAAGAGTTCTTGATGAAACTGATATACAAATAGAAATGATAAGTGGTTCTGAGGAAGCCAGATTAATTTACCTCGGTGTTCTTTCTGGTATGGCTTTTGAAGATCAGTCTTTTGTAATCATAGATATTGGAGGAGGATCTACAGAATTAATACTTGCAGATAAAAAAGATGCTATAGCTCTTACCAGTTCGAGAATTGGTGCGGTAAGACTTAAAAATGATTTTTTAAATAAAGAGTCTATAAATACAGAAAGATCGAGTTTTCTAACAACTTTTATTAGAGGATCTTTAGAACCATCTGTTCGAAAAATAAAGAGTAGATCTAAGGGAGATAAGCCTTTATCTATGATTGCAACCAGTGGCACTGCAACCTCATTAGGAAATTTGATTTCAGATGAATTAGGAGAATCTAAACAAAAGTTGCATGGTTATAAATTTAAAAGGGAGAATTTACAAAATGTATTAGAAAAACTACTTAAATTGTCGGTTTCGGAAATCAAGAAAATACCTTCATTAAGTGAGAGAAGAGCAGAAATAATTATTCCAGGAGCATTGATATTAAAAACCGCAATGGAGATGTTGAACTTTAATGAATTAATAATAAGTGAGAGGGCGCTTCGAGAGGGTTTGGTTGTAGATTGGATGCTTCGTAAAGGGATAATTAAAAACGAGTTAAATATTCAAAGTAATATTAGAAAAACAACTATAGTTCATCAGGCTAGAAAGTTTGGAGTAGATAATACAAGAGCTGAGAAAGTTATTGATATTGCCTTTCAGATCTATGATCAGACTAAAAATATCTTTCATAGCGATAATGACTCTAAAGCTAAAGAACTTCTTTGGGCAGCTTCTAATCTTTATAATTGTGGGAAATACGTGAGTGTAGGTTCGTATCACAAACACTCTTGGTACTTAATAAAAAATTGTGAATTGTTGGGATATTCTGAAGCAGAAACAAATATTATTGCTTCAATTGCTAGATACCATAGAAAGACTCTACCCAAGAAAAGACATGAGTCTTGGCAAAATTTAATATCCAAAGAAGATAAAACATTAGTTCTTGAAATGTCATTAATCCTGAGACTAGCAGCATCTCTTGATCAAAGACCTGACAAGGTTATTTCCTCAATTCAAATAAAATTGCAGGAAAATATTCTTATATTTGAACTTTTACCTTTTAATAAAAATCATGATCTTCTTCTTGAAAAATGGAACTTAGGATTATGCAGTAATGTAATAAAAGAACTCAAGAATTTGGATTTAAAAATTATTTAGTTTTTTTTAAAAGTTCTTGTTGTGGATTTTGATTCTCAGAAGGCTCTGAAAATAAATTGAAAATTAATGAGGAGGCGATTAGTCCCAGAAAGCCTGAAATTAAAATAAATATTACAAACCCTAATGAATTAAGATTCTTAGATTTCCTAGATTTATAATTTTTTTTTGAAACTTCTTCAACTATTTCTTCAATTTTTACTTCTTTTCTCTCTTTCTTAAATTCATCCATTATAAATTCTGTATCAAGTTTCAGCTTTTGTGAAATCCGTCGAACCATAGCTTTAATAAATACTTTTTCAGGTAGCTTTTCTTCATTTCCTTCTTCTATGGCTTCAAGTTGATGAACTCCAATTTTTAAATCATAAGCCAATTCTTCAATAGATTGATTTCTACTTAACCTAGCTTCTTTGATGAAATTTCCGATTCTCTTTAAAGAGGAATTCCCTCCTTTATTATCATCTTCAATAACAGATTCTATTTCTTTCAAAGCAAATAAATTTTTACTAATTATAGTAATTAATATTTTTCTATCAACTTTAAGATTATTTATTCCTAAAGAGGTGCCTATAAGATGGATTATAAAGATTAGATCTTTTTTGAGAATTGCTAATTGCTGGGCTAATTATGTAAATGGTGGTTCTAATTAGTTTTTTCTCAATAGAAAACTTTTCCATATCTTTTAATTCTATTAACGATGTCCAGCCATCATCCCAAGATACTCTAAATCCAACAATCACTTTAGTCTCTGGAGGGTAAAACTTTAGTAGAGTTTCTTGAGACCTTTTCACGTGCCTAGCACTTAGATATAGACATATAGACGAATTGTGTTTCGCAAGATCTTTCAGAGATTCTTTTTCAGGCATACCTGTTCGTCCTCCTGCTCTAGTTAAAATTATTGTTTGCGTTACGTCAGGGATGGTTAACTCAGCTTCATGACATGCTGCAGCAATTTGAAAAGCACTTACTCCAGGGACAACCTCGATTTCAATTTTTTCGTTTTTTAAAATTTCGATTTGCTCTCTAATTGCTCCAAAAAGGCAAGGGTCTCCATCATGCAACCTTACAACAGTTTTCCCTGCCTGAAATTTTTCTATCATAATTGAGGTAATTTGCTCTAAGTTGAGCGAACTCGTTTTTATTTTTTCAGAACCTTTTTTAGCAAAATCTAAAATCTTTTCAGGAATTAGAGAATCAGTCCAAATAATGACATCTGCAATTTTTATCTTTTTTAATGCTTTTAAAGTTAATAATTCTGGATCGCCTGGACCAACACCAATAAAGGATATTTTATTATCCATTCTTTCTATTTTTCCCACTATATGTTCTCAATCTTAAAAAAAATATTCCAATTAATCCAGAAGAAAATAGAAAAATACTTATAAATTGAGCCATTCTTATACCGCCATCACAGAAAGGTGGAAGTCCACCAATGCATAGTGGATCTGTTCTTAAACCTTCAATCCAGAATCTTCCAAAACTATAACTTATTAAATAAAGACAGCTAATAAAGCCAGGCCTGAAACAATCTGTTTTATTTTGTTTATTAAAGGTAATGATAAGGACGATGAAAATTAAAAGATTCCACAATGACTCATAGAGAAATGTAGGATGAAAAAATTCGTAATTAAGAAATTCTAAAGGCCTATTTTGGATAGGTATAAATAATTTCCAAGGTAAATTAGTAGGAATTCCAAAAGCTTCATTATTGAAAAAATTGCCCCACCTTCCTATTGATTGTCCAAGAATAATCGAGGGTATTAATATATCTATAAATGTTTTTAAATTAATTTTTTTCGACTTACAGAAATAGATAATAGATATTAATCCTCCAATTAGACCTCCATGGATTGCTATGCCTCCTTCCCAAACTGCAAGTAAAGAAGGTATTTGAATGATGTTATTGAATATTTCAAAAGAAGTAAAAAAGTTCTCTCCGCTATATTGCCTCCACTCAAAAATTACGTAATAAGCTCTAGCTCCAATTATTGAAGAGATTATTAATGATGGAAGTATTTCACTAATGTACTCTGGGTTAATATTTCTTGCCTCTGCTAGTTTTTTAGAGACAAATAGGCCTATTAAAACTGAAACCGAAATAAGCAGTCCGTACCATCTAATAGTTATGAATCCTAAATTAAAAAAAGTTTCTCCTGGAGATTGTATAAAAGCTTGAAGTATAAGCATTTAAAGAAAGTTAGATACCCTCTGCTGCTTGCACTTTTTCTACTTGTTTTTTCTTTAATACTAAAAGTATTTGTGTTAGGCCTACACCAATGAAGAATGCAATCAATCCAATTACTCTATAAGGGCTCTGAAGAACAACCTCAGCATCTAATTGCCCAAAGCCGCCAACGTTAGGATCATTAGTAAGAGGGTCACCTGCATTAATTTTGTCTTGTGCTTTTACGATAAGTTGAGGACCAACAGGGACTGCTTCAGTAGTTATCTCACCATTATCATTTTCTATATTGACCTTATAGCTACCATCTTCAACTGTTTCTATTGAATTTATGGTTCCTGAGGTAGAAGAAGTGAAAACTACATTATTGCTTTTATCTCCAGTTGGGTATACCTGACCTCTACCTCTATTGCCTCCGATATGTAACGAGTATTTCCCATAGTGATATTCTTTATTCGTGGATGGATCAGGGGAAAGTACGGGGAAAACTATTTCTTTATTAGTATCGCCAGGTAAAGGACCTACAATGATTATATTATCTTTCTCTTCACTGTAATTAGTGAAATACACCCCTTCTGTCTCCTCTTTGATTTCTTTGGTCCATCTTTCTTGTGGAGCAAGTTTAAAACCATCAGGCAGCATTACAACAGCACCAACTTGTAATGGGACTTCAGAACCATCAGCACCGATCTCTTTTAAGTCATTTTTGTAGGGTATTTTGACTACAGCTTTGAAAACACTGTCTGCTCCAACAGATTGTGGTACCTCTGCAATTGTAGGCATCTGAGCTAGATGACAATTTGCACAGACTATTTTCCCTGTGGCTTCTCTTGGGGATTCATAGTTTTGCTGAGCCCAAAATGGATAAGCAAAAGTGATCTTTGGATAAAATACAATGCTCAAAATAAAAAGCAGAGTACAGATAAATAAACTTGTTTTTTTCATGATTTGATTTTTAATACCTTTCATTTTTTTATGACCACCATGGATTTTCATTAGTTCTAAAGTCAGTTTCTGACCATTGTTTGACGAGTACAGCATCATCTTCAATATCGACATGAGCTAGAGCTAAAGATAAAGGAGCAGGCCCTCTTACTACCTTCCCATTAGTATCGTACTGACTGCCATGACAAGGACATATGAATTTATTAGCACCGCTATCCCATGGGACAACGCAACCTAAATGAGTACAAATTGCATTTAAACCAAATTCTCCTATTTCCCCACTCTCGTTAACAATTAAATAAGTTGGATCTCCCTTTAGACCCTGCACTAGACTTCTGTCTCCTTCTTGATGGGTAGCTAACCAACCTGTCTTAGTTATTGGATTCCCTAATTCATCTTTAGCAGAAGTTCCACCTCCACCACCGCCTGCTCTTAAAGGCATGAAATAATTCGCTACAGGGTAAAGGGCTCCTAACGCTACACCAGTTGCAGTACCAAATGTAAGAAGATTCATAAATTGCCTTCGACCCATTGAAGGGACATCATTGGAACTTAATTGAGTCATTCGTTACTTGGTTCTGTTATTTATTAGTTATTATGAATCAAATTGTTCAATTTCTGTTGCAAATAGATAGGACTTTTAATAATTTAAAGTAAAAGTTTAGGAAGTCTTAATTAATCGATTTAAATGAACCCATTGTTAGTTGATGAAGTTATACATTATTTGATTCATCGCTGGGGGAAAAAATATGATTTTAGACTCTTTAGAAGAGGAAAATTTGTTTATTTTCAAATGATGTGGGGATTTCTTGGACAGGAATCATTCCCTTTAAGTGAAGATGAATATAAAAAATCGATAGCTGATAAAATCGATATTTTAAATAGATGTGGATATTCAGAAGAAGTAAGGGAATGGCTAAAGAAAGTCAATGCTAAGCCAAGGTTAGGTAGAGCTGTCAGCTTGCAATTAAATCTTAATGAGAAGATGAAAGAGTTTTTGACTTAAGATTTTCTGATAAGTAAGTTAATCCAGTACCCACAAAAAATAAAAACACAATCGATATAGATAGCAATGACATAGTTAATGGATCTGTTGAAGGAGTAATAACTGCAGATAATATTGCGGAGGAAATTACAACTATCTTCCAATTCGAAATCATTTTTTCTGTTGTGATTATTCCAAGAGAACCAAGAATAAATTGTAATACTGGCAATTGAAAAGCTAATGCAGTGCTGAACATTAATAAGAGAACAAAATCAAAATATCTTTCTATAGACCAAGTTGGTTCAACAATATCAGCACCGAAATTAATGAAGAAATTTATTGCTGCAGGGACTAATATCCACCATGAAAAAATTAATCCTAAAAAAAACAGAAGACCTGAACCAAAAACTGCGGGCAAGATAAGGCTTTTTTCTTGTTTTGTTAAACCAGGAGAAATGAATAATATTATTTGATAAAAAATATAAGGCATAGAAACTATCAATCCGCTGTAACCTGCAACTTTAATAGCGACAAATAAAAACTCTCCTGGGGCAAGTTGTAGTAAATGAATTTCACCAGCTGGGATTTCTAAAAAAGATATTAATGGCTTTATTATGAGAAAACTAAAGAATATTGAAATAAGTATTGAGTAAATTGAGTTTAGTATCCTTTGACGAAGCTCTTCTAAATGATCAGTAAAAGTCATCGAATCTGACAATTTATTTTCACTTTGACCTGTACCTTTCATTATTATTTGATAGAAATTTTGTAAGAAAAAGCTTTAAAACTACTATTGTCAAAGTCCAACTTATTTTTCGATAAATTTAATTATTTGCTTAATTTAGGATTAGTTGGATCTGGTAATAAGAAAGGAGGAGCATCATTTAGGGATGATTCACCATAAGTTTCATATTCTCTATACCCACCCATTTTCCCATTAGTTTTCATTAAAGCGCTTACGAAGGCAAGTAGTAAGAAAACAGTAGGAGCTCCAATTATTAATGCAGCACCAAATAGATATCCAACAATAAATTCTGGAAAACTATGATTTCCTAGAAATTCATGAGTGCCCAAAAGAAAATCAAACATTTAGATTTTAAAATTTTTTTTATTATAAACTAAATTACTGTTTTAAGATTTTTTTTAATGTAATCTTCTCCTCTTGTAGGATTTCCCCAAATAATTTCTCCATTTTTAAATGAAACGCAACCTGGTCCTCCTTTTTTGATTTTTTGCAAATCTTTAATCTTTACTAAATTAATTGGAACTTTAATGTTTCTTTTTGCCTTACTAAATAAAGCAGCTAAATCTGCAGCTATTTGAAGATCTTGTTCAGATGCTACTTGAGATGAAGACTTCAAAACTACATGACTGCCTGGTGATTCCTGAGCATGAAACCATAAATCTCCTTTTTTTGAGAACTTAAAGCTTATTAAGTCATTTTGCCTCATATTTCGCCCTACCTGAAGCTTCAATCCAGTGGGAGTGTAAACTTGAATTGGTGAAGATTCTATTTCATATCTACCTTTCTGATCTTCTCTATGCCTCTTGATATTGATATTAAATTCGTCGCAAATTTCTTCCATAATTTCTTCTAGTAGTTTGATTTTCATAATAAGTTTTTCATGATTTAAAGAGTTTAGATTTTCTAGAAGCGTAGTGAATTCATCCAATCTCTCTATATTTGTTTTATAAATATTTAATCTTTCTTTTATTAATTCTCTAGATCTCTTTAATTTTTTTGACTTTTTATATAGTTTTTGTCCTCTAATAATATCTCGTTTTTTAATTTCATTTGAAGTGAATATACTATCAGCTTTTTCTTTATATAGCTCGTAGTTTTCTGATTTTGTCAGAAGATCATATTGAATATTTAAGTTCTTTTTCTCAGTATTGGTCTGTTTAAAAATTATCCCTTCAATTTTCTTTTCCAATAATTCAAGTTTTTTTTGTTTCAGATGATAATCATAATAATTCATTAAACTGGTGCATAAATCTATTTTATTTTCGTAATTAATTTCCTTATTAAAAAACCAAACGCAATAAAAATCTTTGTTAAATGTTGAAAAGTTAAAGTTATTGTTTTTAAACCTATTTATCCAAATCTTCCAGTTTTTAAATATCTCCTTTAAATCCGAATCGTTAATGAAATCGATATTTTTTTCCATTATTTCCGAATTGCCAGTTTTGCTAACAACCTCTAATTGTTTTGTGAGGATAGGGCTAACTCCTTGATAGGTATTTATTAAACAGTATTTCAAAGACTCAGGTACGATTGAAATTGAGTCTTTCCATGATTTAAAAGACTCATCTTCTCTAGGTTGTTTTTTGAGGTTGACTGGAGGGCCAGAATAAATTGATCCTGTCGAAATTGTTCTAAAACTAGATTGACTTGACTTAATTTGTTTACCAACGGCAATTATTTTATGTTTATTATCCAAATAAAAAATATTACTATGTTTTCCCATTAATTCAAAAATTAAATACTTATTAATTTCATCTCCAGGTTTTTTTGCAAAACTAAATTTTATAACTCTCTCGAAATCATCTTGATCAATCGAAATTAAAGCCATATACTTTAATCCATATCTAATTTGTTTAGAAAGTGTGCTTTCTCTCCCAATCTTTTCTGGCTTATTTATCTTTAGTATTCTAGGAGAGTCTCCATTCCATGAAACTTCTAACCATGTTTGAGAATTAACTCCTCTGAAACATAATTGAATTGTATTAGGCTCTGGTTGCTGGGCAGTTTCAAATTTTGTAGGTAAGATGTTCTTTGCCAAATAATGCAAGACAGATCTAATAGATGTAATATCCATTATCTGTGGAACACCTTTTTGCATTATTCCTTTTTAATTCACAAGAAATTCATTTTACTGTAAAAAATTTAATATGAAAAATCAAAAAAAACTTATTATCCTTACTGGCCCCAGCGGGGTAGGTAAAGGAACAGTTGTGAAAGAAATATTAGGTAAAGAAAAAAATTTTTGGCTTTCAATATCTGCAACGACTAGAGAACCTAGAGAGGGAGAGAAGGACGGAGAAAATTACTACTTCTTAAATCAAGAAAAGTTTAAAGAAATGATTGAACAAAACATGTTCCTTGAATGGGCTCAATTCGCTGGAAACTACTATGGAACTCCTTTATCTTCTGTTAATGAGAAAATAAAAAAGGGATTTATCGTACTTCTTGAAATTGAAGTAGAGGGTGCAAGGCAAATAAAAAATAAGTTTCCTAATTCACTGTCAATATTTCTACTTCCTCCGGATAGAGAAGAGTTAGAGAGAAGAATAAGAAATAGAGGTACAGAAAAAGAAGATGCAATTAAAAAAAGACTCTCAAGGGCTAATTATGAGATTTCAGTATCAAATCAATTTGATTTTGCATTAACAAATTACAATGTTGATGAAACAGCAAAAAAAATAATCAAGTTAATAAAAACTTGATTATTTTCTCTTAATCAACTCATTGGATGGAATAATAAATCTGGGAAAAACCTATTAAATTCAATAATTATTCCAGCTGTAAGGCTAAGCCAAATTGCTGCTACTACTGGTGCAGATCTGACAAATTTTGTGTTTAGAATTTTGAACATTTGTTTTATGAAAGTTTTTTAAAGATGTTTAGCGAGGACCATTAAGTGTAATATTGTTATCTTTCTCTCTTAAATCTCCATTCCTACCTTGTTTATTAGCAAGAAGAGGCCATTGCGCTCCTTTTACAAGACATTTCCTGGCTAAGTCTAGGTCAATAATTATCTCGAGATCTGCTGGATTCTTAGTCTTTTTTGATTCAATGAGATACTCTCTTCCTGACCATCCTATAATTCCAGCAATGTAAATGAACAATACTCCGGGAATAAGTAAATCTCCTTCATGACCTCTATTTAAAAGGGCTCCCCATGGCTCAAGAGGAGGTCCAATTATTAAATGTGGAAGACCATCATCTCCGCATGATGCTTTTCCGTATCTTTCAAATCTTGCGATGTCTTTTTGCGTAGTTGCCGAATTTGCTCTCTCAATGAATTTAGGATTTTCAGAGCATTTTGTAAGGGCTGAAGCAGTATATTCTGTGCTAGCTCTATCTGCGTTTAAGGCAGGCCCATTTGCAGCTAGAGCAATTGGAGTAATTCCGAGGAACAGAAAAACTGAGGTTATGATTGAAAAAAAGAATTTCATAAGTTGCAATCTTTAATTCCTTTTAATGTGTTAAGTAAGAAATTAATATTAAAATAGAACAAGTTGAATCAAAAATGCATAAAGTTTTAGCTATTGAAACAAGTTGTGATGAGACATCTGTCTCAATAGTTTCTAATATTGGCGATACTTTCAGAATACATTCAAATATAATTGCCTCTCAAATTGAAGATCATTCAAAATGGGGTGGAGTTGTGCCTGAACTTGCAGCTAGAAAGCATTTAGAGTTATTACCTTTTGTTTTAGATAAGGCCTTAGAAGAATCAAAAATTAAAATTGAGGAAGTCGACTATATTGCGTCAACTGTAGCTCCTGGATTAGTTGGTTGTTTACGAGTTGGCTCTATAACTGCAAGATCACTTTGCATGTTACATTCAAAACCATTTTTGGGAATTCATCATTTGGAGGGGCATTTATCTTCAATTCTATTTTCAGAAAACTATCCAAAGAAATCTTTTCTTACATTACTTGTTAGCGGCGGGCATACTGAATTGATAAAGGTTGATGATAGAAGGAGGATGCAAAGACTTGGAAAAAGTTTTGATGATGCTGCTGGAGAAGCCTTTGATAAAGTTGGCAGACTATTAGGTCTGAGTTATCCAGGAGGACCTGCAATTGAAAAGATTGCTAAAAATGGGGACCCAATGAAATTTAATTTACCAAAATGTAGGATCTCTGATAAAAAAGGTGGATTTCTTAAATATGATTTCTCTTTTAGTGGTCTAAAAACTGCCGTATTAAGATTAGTTGAGAGAATAAATTTGGATGGGAAGACCGTTCCAATTCCTGATATTGCTGCAAGTTTTGAGAGAGTAGTGGCAGAGGTCTTGGTAGAAAGAACAATAAAATGCGCAGAAGATCATAGCTTGGATAATGTTGTTGTGGTTGGGGGAGTGGCTGCTAACAATACATTAAGAAAAATGATGATTAGTAAAGCTAGTAAAAAATCTATTAAAGTTCATTTAGCTCCTCTTGATCTTTGTACAGATAATGCGGCAATGATTGGAGCGGCGGCGTTGTTCAGAATCAAATTTAAGGATCATTTAAGCTCCCTCAAATTAGGTGTCGCAGGAAGACTGTCAATTGAACACGCAAATACCCTTTATGAAGTAAATCCTCCTTTCTAACTTCAATGAACAAGCAACCTAAAATCGACATTAAAGAGACAAAAAACTTCGTTGATAAAAAGGAACTGAATTTGTGGAAAAGAGGTTTTACCCCTCAAGCTGAAATATGGAATGGAAGGATGGCAACTGTAGGTATAGGAATTATTTTTATAATTATTGCTTTAATAAGCCAGTTCTCTTCATAGAAATGTAATTCATTTGCTTAAAGTAGTTTTAAAAGATTTAATAAAAATTACTATTGTTCAGCTGATTAACAAAATTAAAAAGTATTGTATTTGTTGGACTTGAGATAAGATTATTGATTTAATCAAAATAGTTAATATTTTTATTATTTATAATTTTTTATGACGCCTGAAAGGCTTGGATTACTTTGGGGGATAACTGTATTTGCAGGTGCTTGTGCTCGATTATTTTCTTCTTTTACAGGATTCCCAAGTGTCGTTATTTTATTGCTTTCTGGATTATTCATCGGAAGATCAGGATTAGGACTTGTTGAGCCTTTAGATCTCGGGCAAGGGCTTGAAACTATTGTGGGTCTTTTAGTCTGTTTGGTTCTATTTGAAGGGGGATTAAATTTAAAGTTGCCTGAGGGGAATATAAGAAATACTGTTTTGAAAATTTCATTGGTAAGACTTTTTATTTCATTATCAGCTGGAATTTTTATTTCTCATTGGCTGGCTGGCCTCTCATGGCAAGTCTCAGGAATATATAGTGCCATAGTTTTAGCTACTGGACCTACAGTTGTATCTCCGTTAGTGGAACAAATAAAATTAGCTTCCCCTCTCTCGGAAGTATTAAAAGCTGAGGGGTTGTTGCTTGAACCAATTGGTGCAGTATTAGCATTACTGCTTTTAGAACTGACTTTAGGGGACCTTCGTGGAATTAACGATGTATTTGTAGCATTAATGCAAAGATTAGGGGGAGGAGTCTTAATCGGATTAAGTGCAGGATGGTTACTATCAGAAATTTTAAAAAAAATAAAAAATGAAGCCTCATTTGGTATAGAGCTACAGGTTACCCTTGGATTCATTTTCCTTGTATATGGAATTTGCGAATATTTTTTACCAGAATCAGGCTTGCCGGCTTCTGTCGCGGCAGGATTTATTGTAGGCAAAAGAGAAGTTATAGATAAGGAGAGATTGGATAATCTAATAGGTGAATTAGCTCAATTAGCAATAACAGTTCTTTTCCCTCTTTTGGCCGCTGACGTTTCTTGGGGTGAATTAAGTCCGCTTGGCTGGGGAGGGTTTGTTTGCGTCTTTTTGTTGATGGTAATTGTTCGCCCTATCTCTATCTGGATAGCAACAATGGGGAGAGAATTGAACTTAAAAGAAAAAATATTTTTAGCTTGGTTAGCCCCAAGAGGTATTGTAACTGCAGCAGTAGCCTCTCTTTTTTCTATAAGATTAGAGCAGGCTGGTATCCTTGGAGCTGGCCGTCTCCAAGGTTTAGTTTTTCTTACTATATTAATGACAGTGGGAATACAAGGTCTTTCAGCTAGACCTTTGGCGAATAGGCTTGAATTAGGCCAAAAAAATAATTTAGATTGATTTAAGACATCTTTCAATTCGAGTTCTATCAGTTTTACTCTCTGCGAAAAGTTCCCAACTTTGAATTAAGTCTGGACCACTGAGAGATCCAAAAAAAGCTACTCTTAATGATTTCATTAAAATCCCTTTTTTAACATTATGCATTTTTGAGATATCGTTTATTATTTCTTTGGCTTTCTCCTTATTTAGTTTTATAGTATTATGCTCACTTAAATAATTTAAGATTAGTTTAAGAGATGCTTTGCCATCATTTTTTTCCAGAAAATCTTGACCTTCTTTTTTAATTGGAGGTATTAAGAAAAATGGTTTTGATTGATCAATTGCATCTTTTAAAAGGGTCAAAGAGTCTCTAAGCAAAATTGCTAATTTATAAGACCATTCTTGAGAAGGCGGCACCCAACCATTTTCGTCCCAGTATTTCCTGATAATCTCACTTAACTTTATTGATCCCATATTCTTTATATATTGAGAGTTAATCCAGTTAAGTTTTTCCCAACTGAATTTAGCTCCAGCTTTATTTATGTCTGATAAGTCAAAAATTTCAGATATCTCTTTAAGTGAAAGTATTTCTCTGTTGGCAGATTTTGGAGACCAACCTAAAAAGGCCATATAGTTCGATAAGGCCTCAGGTAAATATCCCATACTTCTAAATTCGTCAATTGAAGTGACGCAATCTCTCTTAGATAATTTTTTCCCTTCACTATTAAGTATTAAGGGTGTATGCGAAAAAATTGGCAAATTAAAATTTAATGCTTTATAAATCAATATTTGTTTTGCAGTGTTTGAGATATGGTCTTCACCTCTTACGACATGAGTAATATTCATGAAATTATCATCAACTACAACTGCAAGATTATACAATGGATCTCCAATCTCATATCCCTTTGCCCTTCTTGACAACACTAAATCACCACCCAAATCCTTCCCTTGCCATTTGATTTCGCCTCTTATCTGATCTACCCATTTAATTTCAATTTTTTCATCAATCTTAAACCTTATTACTGAAGTCCTCCCTAGGGATATGAATCTTTCTACTTCTTCTTTTGAAAGACTTCTGTGTCTATTATCATGCTTTGGAGGTAATCCTTTCTTTTTTTGTTCTTCTCTTAATTCAGAAATTT
>QCSV01000005.1 GCA_003211415.1 Prochlorococcus sp. AG-670-M15
GAGAGATCACTCAATAAGAAAGCAGCAGTATTACCAACTTCTGTTTGAGTGACTGTTCTGCGTAAAGGAGCCTTTTCTTCAACATTGTGAATCATATCTAAAATGCCACCTATAGCAGAACTCGCAAGTGTTCTTATAGGCCCAGCACTTATTGCGTTAACTCTGACTTGTTTTTCGGGACCAAGTTCTGCAGAAAGATATCTTACTGAAGCTTCTAAAGCTGCTTTAGCAACTCCCATAACGTTATAGTTAGGAATCGCTCTTTCTGATCCTAAATAAGTTAATGAGACAACTCCAGAACCATCACTAAAAAGTGGTTTTGCTGCTTTACATAAAGGTGCTAACGAATAAGCACTTATATTTAGAGCCCTATCAAAACCCTCTGAAGTGGTAGCACTATAATCTCCAATCAATTCATCGCGTCCTGCAAATGCTAGGCAGTGAACTAATCCGTCAATTTGCCCCCAATTGTCTTTTATATTTTTAAAGATTTCTTCAATTTGAGCTGGATTTTGAACATCAAGAGGTAAAAATAACGATGGGTTTAAAGGTTCCGTTAGTTCTCTAACTTTAGATTCGAATCTCCCCTTATCATCAGGTAAATATGTGATTCCAAGTTCTGCGCCAGCTTTTGAAAGTTGTTGAGCGATACCCCATGCTATTGAACGATTGTTGGCAATTCCTGTAACAAGAATTTTTTTGCCAGTTAGATTTAGAAGCATTTTGTTTATTATTTCTATTATTCTCCTATATAAAAGTACCTATCTTTACGGATTACTGCAAAATATACAATAATTTTCAAATATCAAAGAATTTTTAACTTGAACATGGTCAGAACAAATTCTATGGTTTTGGAATTAGGTTTTCAATTACCTAATTTCCAAATGTTAAATGCTAATTCTTCAAAAAATGAATATTTTAATTCTCATAATCTAGATAATCGGCATTTACTTTTAATGTTTATTTGTGCCCATTGCCCATTTGTTAAATATATTGAGAATCAAATTTTCAACTTAAGTAAAGAAATTGAAAATACAGTTCAAATAGTTGCAATTTCTAGTAATGATATTGTCACTCATCCTTCAGATTCTCCTAAAAATTTGAGATTACAAGCACAATCACAGGGATGGAGTTTTCCTTATCTGTATGATGAAAATCAAAATTTTGCTAAGGAATTAAAAGCCGCTTGCACCCCAGATTTTTATCTTTTTTCAAATGAAGGAGATGGTGATTTTTTATTGTTTTATCATGGCCAATTAGACGATAGTAGACCAGGTAATAATATCCCTCTGTCTGGAGAAGATTTGCGCTCTGCTGTAAAAGATTTGAATCAAGATAATTCTTATCCTTCAAATCAGATGCCTTCTTTAGGTTGCAATATTAAATGGACTCCTGGTAAAGAACCAAGTTGGTTTAAATGAATTAAAAATTTTTTTTACCCATACAAATATGGTTTAGGGTTAATATATTCACTATGCAGATACCTCCATTTACTTTAAATAGGCAGTACCAAGAAATTGGCTCAGAAATTGAGAGTGAGGTTTCTAAAGTTTTAAAAGGGGGCCAGTATATTGGAGGACAAGCAATTGCCAAATTTGAGGAGAGTTTTTCTAATCTGATTGGTGTTGAAAATACTATTGGATGTAATAGTGGAACTGATGCTTTAGTATTAGCTTTGCGTGCATTAGATATTGGTGTGGGTGATGAAGTTATTACCTCATCTTTTAGCTTTTTTGCGACTGCAGAGGCGATTAGTGCAGTTGGTGCTAATCCTATTTTGGTAGATATAGATCCAGAAACTTTTCTAATTAATACTGAACTAATAGAACAAGAAATAAATTCTAATACCAAGGCAATTATGCCAGTTCATCTATTTGGGAATGCAGTGAATATGACCTTAATAAAATCTTTGGCTAACAAATATGACTTAAAAGTAATCGAAGATTGTGCGCAGGCAACATGCACAATGTGGGAAAATTCCAAAGTTGGTAGTATCGGTGATATAGGTTGTTTTAGCTTTTTCCCTACTAAAAATTTAGGAGCTGCAGGAGATGGTGGAGCAGTAACAACTTCAGATCAGAAGATTGCCAAAAAAATTAGAGAACTGGCTGTTCATGGCAGCCCAATAAGATATCACCATACTCAGATTGGATATAACAGCAGACTTGATACCATTCAAGCTGCCATATTAAACATTAAAATTAAATATATTTCTAAGTGGATTAATAATCGCCAAAAAATTGCTAAAAATTACCTTGATTTATTAGAAAAAAATCCATTTATTAGTTTTCCAAAAATTAGCTCTGATTCAATTTCCCATTCTTGGAATCAATTTGTCATCAAATTAAGAAACGATAAATATTTTTTAAATGAAGATTTTTCAAATTTATTTGATACTGATTGCAAAAAATACTATTCCTTAAGGAATTTGGTAAAACAACAACTTTTTGAAAAAGGTATTAATTCAATTATTTATTATCCAATTCCAATACACGCACAAATAGCTTATAAAAATAAAAATTTTTCTAGAACAAAACTCATAAATACAGAGAGAATTTGTACTGAAGTTCTTAGCCTTCCAATGTTTCCTGAAATTTCTTATGAAGAGCAAATTTATGTAGCAGAAAATTTAAATAAAGTTTTAAAGAATTGTATAGAGGAAATTCAAATTTCAGTATAAAGTGATTTAAATAATCTTTGTTGTACATTGTGATTGACAATAGGGCTTGAATAATTATTTTTCTCTAAATTAGATAACTCCCCATTTAATAATTCTGAATTTGACACTTTAGATAATTCAGGAATCCAATATTTTATATATTCGCAAATAGGATCAAATTTTTTTGCTTGGGTATATGGATTAAAAATTCTAAGTGGTTTTGGATCCATACCGCTACTGGCGCTCCACTGCCATCCCCCATTGTTTGCAGCTAAGTCTCCATCAACCAACGTCTCCATAAATTTTTTCTCTCCCATTTGCCAACTGCATATAAGATCTTTTACCAGAAATGAAGCGACTATCATCCTACATCTGTTATGCATCCAGCCAGTACTATTTAGTTGTCGCATTGCAGCATCCACTATAGGTACTCCGGTCTCTCCGTTGCTCCAATGTTGAAACCATTCATTATTGTTTTGCCATGGAAAGTGATCCCATTTTCTTCTATATGGACCTTTCTCTAGCTCTGGGAAATGGAATAAGCAATGTTGATAAAATTCACGCCAAACAAGTTCTTTTTGCCAAGTTTCAATTGATAGGTAATTTTCTTGATTTGCAAAATCTGAATTTAAATTTAATGTGGCGTTCCAAACTTTTCTAATGCTGATGGTGCCGAATCTGAGAGATGCACTTAGAAATGATGTCCCATTATGGGAAGGAAAATCTCTTGAAGAATTATAAGAATATATTTTTTTTTGTTTAATAAAGTTTTCTAATAATGTTTCTGCAGCATTCTCTCCAGGTCGACATGGACAAATATTCGAACCAGGAAATTTGATATTTTTGATAAATTTCTCTAGAACCGAATCAGATGAATTTATTGTCTTATTTTCTTTGAGTTTATTATCTATATCTTTAAACTTGAAAACAACTTTATCTTGGTCATATGAACCTAATAAATTCATTTTTGATTTAAGGTTTTTGTAAAAAGGTCCATAAACTGAATAAGGCTTGTTATTCCCTGAAAATATTTTTAAAGGTTCTAATAATAAGTGATCCCAAGTTTCAATAACTTGAATATTTTGTTCTTTTAAATTTTTTTTTATTTGTAAATCGCGATTAATCTCATAAGGTTCAATTGATCTATTCCAAAAAACAAATTTAGCATCTATTTTCTTTGCTAATTGAGGGATTATTAATACCGGATCTCCTTCTTCCATAACTAATCTACTACCCATTCTTTTCCAATTGTTTCCTAATTCTTGAAGCGAATTTCCTAGGAACCAGGCTCTTGAACTTGCATTGAAATCGTGTGAGTAATTTTTATCAAATATATAAGTTGAAGTAATAGCATTTGATAATGAAAATGCTTTGATTAAAGCTTGATTATCAAATATTCTTAAATCTTTTCTATGCCAAAAAAGTATTCTAGGTTTATTCATAATGTATCTAAAAATTGTTTAGCTCTAAACCATGCCGTCACGGTTTTTGCGTCAAGGATTTCATCCCCACTAGAAATAAGATTATCTAGTTCGTCGGGATCTAAAATTAATACTTCTATATCTTCATCTAAATCTCCTTTAACCTCGGAATTGAGTTTGTTTAAATCACGAGCTAAAAATAAATAAATTTCTTCATCTGCATAACCAGGAGCTGGGACAAGAGTTCCTAATTCATCCCATTTGCTTGCACTGAATCCAGTCTCTTCTTGTATTTCTCTTTGAATTGAATTAATTGGTGTTTCATCTATTTCTAATGTACCTGCTGGAAATTCTAATAAATACCTTGAAACAGCAAATCTATATTGCCGAAGAATGATAACTTTATTGTCTTTTGTAATAGGTACGGCTAATGCTGCCCCAGGATGCTTAATGTATCCATATTCACCTTCATACCCATTTGGAAGCTCAATTCTATTTATTTCGAAACTAAATTTTTTTGACTTTAACTCAGATATTTTTTCTTTAAAAATGGATCTTTTTATAAGGTTTTTGTTGCCCATAATTTTTAAATAAAAATAGCCTAACAGTTATTTTCTGGTTTTGTAAATCATTTATATAGACCATTTTGGGGCATCAAACTTTGTGATTTTTTGGCTTCTACTTAAGATTTCAGATAGTGGTGTAATGACGAAATTCCGATTCATGAATCTTGGGTGAGGTAATGTTAATTCCTCGTCAATCGTATGAAAATCTTCCCACCAAAGAATATCTAAATCGAGACATCTTGATAGCCATTTCTTACCCTTTGGCGTCTCTTCGCGTCCGAAAAATCTCTCTAATTTTTTTAGCTCTTTTAAAAGTAATTTCGCGTTTTTATTTGATGGTTTAGGAAAAGAATGACTTTTTATTAGCAATAGAGTATTTAAATAATTTGGCTGCTCATTTTCAACTCCATGAGGTAATGTCTCATAAATTGAAGACCAAAAAAAGTTTGCATGAAATTTGCTTTTCGCTTGTTTTTTTTGGTTATAGTGATTTCCCCAGCCATTTATAATTTCTTCTATTTTTGGTTTGCAAATTAATAGTGACTCAAGAGGGCTTCCGAATTTACTATCAATATTTGCTCCAAGGGATATACATAGTCCATTTTTGATATTAAGATTTGATAATTCCACTACAAAAAACAAAGTTATTGGATAAATTCTATATCAGGCATTTTGAAAATTGATTTTGAATCCCAAGTTAAAAGAAAAAGGAGAAATAAAAGATTTGATGAAGTCGAAGGATTCTTTTAGAGCTTTCCCTTTGGCTGCAATTACAGGTCATAACTTATTGAAATTATCTTTGCTTTTGGCAGCAGTTGATCCTAGTTTGGGAGGAGTGATTATCGCTGGCGGAAGAGGTACTGGCAAGTCAGTGTTGGCAAGGGGTTTGCATACTTTACTTCCTCCTATAGAGGCATTAGATAATGAATCAATACTGGAAAAATTAACTAAGATGGATAGTAATAATTCATTAAGACCTATTGGTAGGAACCTTGATCCAGATAAACCAGAAGAATGGGATATTAGTACTAATAAATTGTTAGAGGAGGTAATTGGGATTGATTATTTGAATAAAATTGAAGAAATTCCGAAAAAAGTAAGAGAGGCTCCATTTATTCAAGTTCCCATTGGCATAACTGAAGACAGGCTTGTTGGATCAATTGACGTCGCTGCATCATTAAGTACGGGGGAACAAGTTTTTCAACCTGGTATTTTAGCAGAGGCTCATAGAGGTGTTCTTTATGTAGACGATATAAATTTATTGGATGATGGAATTGTAAATTTAATTCTTGAGGCTACAGGAAGAGAGAAAAATAATATTGAAAGAGATGGTCTAAGCCTTTCCCATCCTTGTAAGTCACTTTTAATAGCAACTTATAATCCTGAAGAAGGCGCTTTAAGAGATCATGTTTTAGATCGTTTTGCAATTGTGATTTCCGCAGATCAAGCTATTGATAATGCTCAAAGAGTTGAGATTACAAAATCTGTTTTATCACATGCAGAAAATAATATTAAATTTTCAGAAAAATGGTTGGAAGAATCTGATAATTTATCAACACAATTAATTTTGGCAAGGCAATGGTTAAAGGATGTAAAGATAACCAAAGAGCAAATAACCTATTTAGTGAATGAAGCTCTTAGAGGAGGAGTAGAAGGGCATAGATCAGAATTATTTGCAGTAAAAGTAGCAAAGGCAAATGCAGCTCTGCGAGGCGATGAGAATGTAAATTCTGAAGACCTAAAAGTTGCAGTAAGGCTAGTTATCCTTCCACGAGCAATGCAAATACCTCCAGAAGAAGATGATATTCAACCACCTCCTCCAGAGGATCAGAGCCCTCCGCCTCCACCTCAATCAAACAATGAAGAGTCTGAACCTGATCCTAGTGAAAATGATAATGACCAGGACCAAGAAGAAGATAATACTGATGGAGAAGAAGAATCTACTCCTGAAATACCTGAAGAATTTATTCTAGATCCTGAGGCATGTATGGTCGATCCTGATTTATTACTTTTTTCATCAGCTAAAGCAAAAGCAGGAAATAGTGGAAGTAGATCAGTGATATTTAGTGATAGTAGAGGAAGATATGTGAAACCTATAATCCCAAGAGGAAAAGTAAAAAGAATTGCGGTAGATGCTACTCTTCGCGCTGCTGCTCCTTATCAAAAATCAAGAAGATTAAGGCATCCTAATAAATCAATAGTTATAGAAGAAAATGATTTTAGGGCAAAGCTTCTTCAAAAAAAAGCAGGTGCTTTAGTCATTTTTCTTGTTGATGCTAGTGGCTCCATGGCTTTAAATAGGATGCAAAGTGCTAAAGGTGCAGTGATAAGACTTTTGACAGAGGCATATGAGAATAGAGATGAAGTAGCTCTTATTCCTTTTAGAGGTAATCAGGCCGAAGTGCTTTTACCTCCCACGAGATCTATAACTGCTGCAAAAAGAAGATTGGAAACAATGCCTTGTGGTGGGGGATCCCCTTTGGCACATGGACTAACACAATCAGCCAAGGTAGCAAAAAATGCTCTTTCTACTGGGGATATAGGTCAAGTGATTGTTGTTGGGATTACCGATGGTAGAGGAAATGTTCCATTAGGATTATCTCTAGGACAAAATGATTTTGAGGGGAAAAATAATAAAAATGAAAATGAAAATATCAATTTAAAACAGGAGGTTTTAGATATCGCTGCAAAATATCCCATGCTTGGGATAAAACTCTTAGTAATTGATACAGAGAGAAAATTTATAGCAAGTGGTTTTGGTAAAGAATTAGCAGAGGCAGCTCAAGGGAAATATGTCCAACTGCCAAAAGCTACAGATAAAGCAATTGCAGCTATGGCTTTAAATGCTATAAATGAATTCTAAATATTTCTCAGGGATAAATTTCGTTAAGGAATTTTGAAAGTCCAATCGTTAAATCTCTTATAGATTTAGTTAATTCTTTATCTTGTGTTAATTTTTCAAAATCATCACTCATATTATCTATTTTGTTTGAGATAGATCTAGCAGCATTAATTGTTAATTTAAGGTCATTAAGGGTTTCTTTGTCATCGATGGTAGACAAAATATTATTCAAATGATTAGCAGCAATTGTCATTTCTTTTATTAGAGGTTCAACTCTTTGTAGTTCTTGTTTAGATAAATAAATTAATTCATCAAGATTTTCTTGTGTTCTATCAAATTGGTCAATTGAGTTGACGACGTTCTCAATTAAGTTTTCTTGATTTGTTTCTTTTAGAAGTTGGCTAATTCTATTAGTTATATTTGAGAGACTTGATAGTTGTTTACCTGTGATAGTATCTCCCTGACAAATAATTAATTTAGTATCGCATTGTTCGGATATAGGTTTTGCAATGTTTTCAGGAATTGTCTTGTCACTAGTTTCTAAAGCGACCTGAACATCTCCTCCAAGGAAAGAATTTGTAACTACTCTTGCAAATGCTGGCCTTGGAAGAATAATTTCAGGATTATTTAAAACTATTTTTGCTTTAATTGATTCATTCGTAAATAAGATATCTTCTATCGATCCTACTAAAATGCCTCTGTAAGTAACTGGAGATTTTTTTGATAAACCGCTTGCGTTATTGAATTCTGCAAAAAGGTACCAATTTTTTGAAGATAATCTTACTCCTCTTAGCCAAAAAGAAAAAAATGTGAATATTAAAATTCCTCCTAATAATGAAAACCCAACTATTGAATCTCGTAAGCTTCTACGCATAATATCTAAATTTCTTTGGGTTGCATTGGACCATCGAGTTTTCCATTCCTAAATTGAAATACATAGGGATCATTACTCTCTTTAAATTCATCAATTGAACCTGCCCATCTAAATTTACCCCCATAAAGCATTAAAACTTTATCTGAAGTCCTTTCTATAGTACTAAGAACATGGCTAACTACAATAGATGATCCGCTAGCTTTATGATTTGTTTTATTTATTAAATCTTCAATTCTTGATGAGGCAATTGGATCTAGGCCGGCAGTTGGTTCATCAAAAAGTAATAAAGGTTTAGTTTTTGCATTAAGAGTTTGATCAGTAATTAAAGCTCTAGCAAAACTCACTCTTTTTTGCATGCCTCCACTTAATTCATTTGGAAGTTTATTTTCAACATTAAATAATCCTACCTCAGCCAAGCATTCACATACTATTTCATGAATTAACTTTTTTGATAGTTTTTTATTTCTCTTAAGGAGAAAACCAACATTTTCTTCAATAGTTAAAGATCCTAATAAAGCAGGGTTCTGAAAAACTAGTCTTACATCAGGCGGATTATTTTGATCTAATCTCAAATATGTTTGCTTCTCACCAAATATTCTTAATTCTCCTTTGGTAGGTAAAATAAGCCCCGCTAATATTTTTAATATGGTTGATTTCCCAGAACCTGAGGGTCCAACAATAGCTAATTTCTCTCCATTGTTAAGTTCAAAATTTATTTGATTAAGCACATTAACTTCTCCCCAGCTTATTGAGAGGTTCTTTGTTTCCACTGCATGCTTTGATTTCTTCAAAACTTATTTAAAAACATCTATCATTTCATTTTGCCTATTTTTAGAAATAAAAAAAGGATGTATGAATTTGATTTATAATTAATTTAAATGATTTTTTTATTTGAAGATAATAATTAATGAGGTTTTTAATGAATAAGCGAAAAAAAAGAGTTAGAAGATTCTACAAATATCATAAAAAGTACAACTTTCCTCTATTAAATAAAATTTCAAGAATTTTGAGTTGGCTTTTGCCAGGTCTGGTAATAAAAAGATGGATGCTTACATCTGCAATAGGATTTCTTACTTCATTATTGGGCCTGTCAATTTGGACAAATTTAAGCCCCCTTTATTGGTTTACTGAAATATTTTTTGGTTTATTGACAGGTTTAACTAAAATCTTACCCGTTTCATTACTTGGGCCATTAATTTTTGTTATTGGAATAATATTAATAGGTATTGGACAAAATAGAAGTATTAATTCTATTCAAAAAGCGCTTGTTCCAGAAAAAAATACATTTTTAGTTGATGCATTAAGAGTTAAGAGTAAATTAAACAGGGGTCCTAATATTGTCGCAATTGGGGGAGGTACAGGCTTATCCACTCTACTGAAAGGTTTAAAAAATTACAGTAGCAACATTACAGCAATCGTAACTGTATCGGATGATGGTGGAAGTAGTGGAATACTCAGAAAACAATTAGGTGTGCAACCTCCAGGAGATATTAGAAATTGTTTAGCAGCCTTATCAAACGAAGAACCTACTTTAACTAGATTATTTCAGTATAGATTTTCAGGAGGAAGTGGTCTTGAAGGCCACAGTTTTGGGAATTTATTCTTGTCAGCTTTAACAACAATTACTGGCAGTTTAGAAAAAGCAGTTCAAGCCTCTAGCAAGGTTTTGGCAGTACAAGGTCAAGTTTTACCTGCAACAAATACTGATGTTATGTTGTGGGCCGAATTAGAAGACGGTGAAAAAATTTTTGGAGAAAGCAAGATCAGCAAATCTAAAAAATTAATTTCGAGGATTGGTTACCTACCAGAGAATCCTTCGGCTCTTCCGAGTGCTCTTGAATCTATAAAAGAAGCTGACTTAATTGTTCTTGGCCCAGGTAGTCTATTCACTTCTTTATTACCTAATTTGTTGGTACCTGAAATCTTAGATGCCTTATTGCAAAGTAATGCTCCTAAAATTTACATTAGTAATTTGATGACTCAGCCAGGAGAAACAGATGGACTTGATGTTTATCAACATATCAAAGCAATAGAAAAACAATTATCAAATTTTGGAGTTAATACTAGAATTTTTAACTCAATATTATCTCAGATTCAATTTGAAAAGTCTCCATTAGTAGACTATTACGAAAGTAGAGGGGCTGAGCCTGTGAAATGCAATAAAGAAAAATTATTATCAGAGGGTTATTATGTTTTGCAGGCACCATTATATTCAAAAAGAATAACGCCAACTCTCAGACATGACCCAAGGAGACTAGCAAGAGCAGTAATGTTTATATATCGCAAATTAAAAAAATTAAACTAATTTTACTAATAAGCATCTTGAAGTTCATAGAAATCTGGCTGAATATAATCTTTTCGTAATGGCCATCCTCTCCAATCTTCAGGCATTAATAGTCTTTTGGGATTTGGATGATCAATAAAATTTATTCCATACATATCAAAAGTTTCTCTTTCTTGCCAATCACTTCCTTTAAAAATTTTATATAAACTAGGAATTGATAAATCGGAATCTCTTTTTAAAAAAACTTTTAATCTGACTTCTTTAATTTTTTCGATTTTTTGTAAATCATCAACAGTTATAAAATGATAGAAACTAACGAGATTTTTGCCTGGCCCCTCATCATATCCTCCTTGACATTGGAGATAGTTGAAACCGTAATTTCTCAAGGCTGATACTGCTTCATATAATTTGTTAGGTTCCACAGAAATGTTTTCAATTCCTAAGTGATCATCAGATAAAGATTGATTTGAAATTCCATCTTTAGACAAAGATTGGCTTATAAACCCTTCTTTTTCTATTGAAGTATCTGAGGATTTCGCTAAACCGTCTTTTTCCATTAATCCTCTACAGTACTAATAATTTCAGTTTTTTCGTTGTTTTCAGGCAATTCAGTAATTTTTTCTTTTTTGGAGGAGGAAATGCGGTTAGGTGAAGTTTTGTTTAGATATTCACCTGTATTTTCTGAGAAAACAAGATTCATTTCGTGATCAGATGTTATGTATCTGTGAGTTTGCTCTGTTTTTGTGCGCTCTAAAATTGATTCATTACCAACTTTTTTTCTTAATTTAATTACAGCATCAAAAATTGCTTCTGGTCTTGGTGGGCATCCTGGAAGGTATAAATCAACTGGTATCAATTTATCAACGCCTCTTACAGCAGTCGTGGAATCCGCGCTGAACATACCCCCTGTGATGGTGCAAGCACCCATGGCAATTACATATTTTGGTTCAGGCATTTGTTCATAAAGTCTTACAAGGGCTGGAGCCATCTTCATCGTTACTGTACCTGCAACTATTATCAAATCTGCTTGCCTTGGCGAGCTTCTAGGTACTAATCCAAATCTATCAAAATCAAATCTTGATCCGATTAAGGCAGCAAATTCTATAAAACAACAAGCTGTTCCGTACAAAAGAGGCCAAAGACTACTTAACCTAGCCCAATTATGAAGGTCGTCTAAACTTGTCAATATAATATTTTCACTTAAATCTGTAGTAACTTGTGGTGCACCAAGAGGATTGCAAGTTCCTTCTCGAATTTCTCTTATTGCTTTTGGGGATAATTGTGGATTCAATTTTTTAACTCCATTCTAAAGCACCTTTTCTCCATGCGTAAGCTAGAGCGATAACAAGTATTGCAATGAAAATTAGAGCCTCAATGAAGGCTAATAAGCCTAATCTATTGAAGGCAACAGCCCAAGGATAAAGGAAAACTGTCTCAACATCAAATATAACGAAAACTAAGGCAAACATGTAATAACGGATATTAAATTGGATCCATGCTCCTCCTATAGGTTCCATTCCAGATTCATAGGTAAGTTTTCTTTCCCCTGTTCTGCCTTTTGGGGCGACGATGAGATTAGTAACTAGAGCTAGTATTGGTACAGCTGAGGCAATTAGAAGGAAACCTAAAAAATATTCATAGCCAGTTAATAAAAACATCTTAAAAAATTAATTTTGAATAAAAGTCGCTTAATTAAGCAAAATCTTTTAAAGTTCTTAAAGAACAATAATAAACCGTGAGTGAAAACATTCAACCAGCCTCTGAGGAAAACAAAATAGTTGAAGACTTCGAGAAAGAAAAACTTTCTGAAAACTCCTCAGGAGTAAATGTTGAACAACCTACCCTTAATTTAGAACAAAATAGATTCGAATGTAGAAGTTGTGGATACATTTATGATCCGTCTGAAGGAAACAAAAAATTAAATATACCTAAAAATACGCCTTTTTCAGAGTTGGATGGAAATACTTTTGCTTGCCCTGTCTGTCGAGCCGGTAAAAATTTTTATAAGGATATTGGATCTAGAGCAAAACCTAGTGGATTTGAAGAGAATTTAGTTTATGGATTTGGATTTAATAGTTTACCTCCTGGACAAAAAAATATATTGATTTTTGGAGGGTTGGCGTTTGCTGCTGCTATGTTCCTTTCTTTGTACTCTTTGCATTAATATAATTAAATGAAAAATTTTTTTACCAGTATTCCTAATCTTCTTTTATCATTAGTTCTCTGTTTTGTTTTAAGCAGTTGTTCATCTACAGGTGTCAAGATGAATGAAAGCAGCCCTTGGAAAACAATTCAGTTTGAAGATCAAGCTAATGCTTTAGATGTTGATTTTATAGATGATAATCATGGGTTTTTAGTAGGCTCAAACAGATTGATTATGGAATCTACTGATGGTGGTGAAACATGGGAAAAAAGATCATTAGATATTTCTGCTGAAGAGAATTTTCGCCTTCTCGATATAGATTTCAAGGGTTCTGAAGGTTGGTTAATAGGTCAACCCTCCCTCGTAATGCATACTCTTGATGAAGGTAAAAATTGGACTAGGCTTTCACTTGGGAAGTTACCAGGCCAGCCTTTTTTAGTCACTACTATTGATGAAGGAGTTGCTCAACTAGCGACAACCTCAGCAGCTATTTATGAAACTTCCAATAGCGGTGAAACATGGGAGGCAAAAGTATCAGACCCTTCGGAACAGGGAGGTATAAGAGATTTAAGAAGAACATCTAGCGGTGATTATGTGAGCGTAAGCAGTCTTGGTAATTTCTTCTCTACTATTGATAGTGATAGCAATACTTGGATTGCTCACCAAAGAGCAAGTAGTAAGAGAGTGCAAAGCATTGGTTTCAATCCCGAAGGAAGTTTATGGATGCTTTCAAGAGGTGCGGAAATTAGATTTAATGAAGATCCTAATAATCTAGAAAGTTGGTCAAAGCCTATAATCCCTATTCTTAATGGTTACAATTATTTAGACATGGGATGGGATCCAAATGGTGACATATGGGCTGGCGGTGGTAATGGCACTTTAATAGTAAGTAAAGATCAAGGTGAAACTTGGAATTCAGATCCTCTTGCTTCTGCATTGCCTACTAACTATATAAAAATAGTTTTTCTTGATAAGGAGTCTTTAGATAATCAAAAAGGATTCATACTGGGCGAGCGTGGTTACATTCTTAAATGGAATGGCTAAATCTGCAATAAATTAAAAAATAATAAAAAAAATCTTAATTTTGGATGAATTTAACAACTGTCTGTAACCAAGCTGTTAATTTCTTCGCGAACTTATGATTTTACACTGTAAGATCATATGGTAAACATTTGTGATTATGGCCGCAGGTTCAACGGGTGAACGCCCATTCTTTGAAATAATCACCAGTATTAGGTACTGGATTATTCATGCAGTAACATTACCAGCTATTTTTATAGCAGGCTTCTTATTCGTATACACAGGTTTGGCTTACGACGCTTTCGGTACTCCTCGTCCGGATAGTTATTTTCAGGCATCTGAAGCAAAAGCTCCTGTTGTAACACAAAGATTTGATGCGAAGTCTCAACTTGATTTAAGAACAAAATAACTATGTCTAATTCTCAAGCTCCAATGCAGGCTGCGGAAGTCCGCGTTTATCCTATATTTACTGTTCGTTGGCTAGCAGTTCACGCTTTAGCTATTCCATCAGTATTCTTTTTGGGTTCTATTGCTGCTATGCAATTCGTAGCCCGATAAATTTAACAATCATGCAAGTAAACGAAAATCCTAACAAAGTTCCAGTTGAACTTAATCGTACAAGCCTTTATTTAGGCTTACTATCAGTCTTTGTATTGGGAATTTTATTTTCCAGTTACTTTTTCAATTAAATTAAAACTATGAGTAAATTAAAAGGACCTGATGGAAGAATTCCAGATAGACTTCCCGACGGTAGACCAGCAGTTGCATGGGAAAGAAGATGGACTGAAGGAACTCTTCCTCTATGGCTTGTTGCTACAGCAGGTGGAATTGCAGTTATCTTCGTTTTAGGTATATTTTTCTATGGTTCATACCAAGGGGTTGGAGCTGGAGGCTAACAAACCCTTACCTTGACCTGATAATCACTTATATCAAATAAGCCTAATAAGAATCAGTAAATATCCTTAGTTTCTCTTTTGTGGAGCTTGGGATATTTTCTTTTTGGGTTATCAATCCATCTTTTAATGAAAAATGAGATTTACTTTTTGGTCTTTCTTTTTCAATTAATTTAGCTACTTCAAATATTATTTTATTAGCCACTTCAGTATTTGATCTAAGATTATCCAAAACCATCTCTACAGATACTTCTTGATGAGTTTGATGCCAGCAATCATAATCAGTAACCATAGATAAGGAGGAGTAAGCAATTTCAGCTTCTTTAGCTAATCTTGCTTCTGTGTGGTTCGTCATTCCAATTATTGAACATCCCCAACTCCTATATAAATTAGATTCCGCTCTAGTTGAGAAAGCGGGACCTTCCATTGCTAGATAGGTACCCCCTCTATGCAATTGTCTACCGCCAGGAATATTTTTTTCTCCGATTTCACTTAATATACGTGATAAATTTGTGCAGAAGGGATCTCCCATAGTTACGTGAGCAACAGCTCCCTCGTTAAAGAAGGTTGCAGGTCTATTTTTTGTCCGGTCTATAAATTGATCTGGGACCACTATATCAAGAGGCCTTATCTGTTCTTGTAATGAACCAACTGCTGATGGAGCAATAATCCATCTTACTCCTATTGATCTAAAAGCCCAAATATTAGCTTTGTAAGGGATTTCAGAAGGATTTAAACTATGTGTTCTGCCATGTCTAGGAATAAATGCTATCTCTAGGTTTCCAAGATTATATACTTTTATTGAATCAGAAGGTTTACCATAGGGAGTATTGATTTCTAGTTCTCTTAAGTACTCTATTTGATCCATTGAATAAAATCCACTTCCACCAATCACTCCTAATCTTGATTTTTCAATTGGTAATAAATGTTCTTTATTCATAGTGATGTAAATGGCTTTTAATCATCTGGTACTAATTGGAGGAGGACACTCAAATGTTTCTTTATTGAAGAAATGGTTAATGTTCCCGAAATTAATGCCAGAAATTCCTGTTTCAATTATATCTAGAGATTCTCATTTGGTTTATTCGGCTATATTTCCATCGGTGATTTCAAAATCAATCACTTTAGAAGAGAGTTTAATTGATATAAAATCTTTAGCAAAAAATGCAAAAGTATCTTTTATAGAAGAAGAAGTAAAGGATATTGATTTCAATTTAAAGAAAATTATTTTAAGTAATAGACCTTCAGTTAATTATTCGAAGTTGGTGCTTAATTATGGAAGTCAAACAATAATTCCAAAAGAATTTGAATCACTAGTTAAAAATCGAAATGCTTTTTCAATTAAACCTTTTTTAAGGGCTTATGACTCAATACTAAAAGAGGACATTTTTGATTCAGTTAATGAGCTTCCATTTGTAATTGTTGGGAGTGGCCTTGCTGCAATTGAAGTATCTTATGCTTTGAGAAAAAGATGGGGAGATAGACCTTTAAAACTATTATGTGATTCAAGAAAAATTAATAATACAATTCTAAAAAGTTTACGAAATTCCAATATTGATTTAGTTGAAAAACTTAATTTTGATTATGGCAAGATTCTTTTATGTACTGGAAATACATCTCCGTTATGGACACAAAAAAAATTATTAGATTCAGATTCTTATGGCAGAATAATTACAAATCAGAATTTACAGATAAAAAGTTTCTCTGGAATCTATGCTGTCGGTGATTGCGCAGTTGTAGGTTCAGCAAAAAGACCAGCATCGGGAGTTTTTGCAGTAAAAGTTGTAAATACATTAGTACAAAATCTAAAAAAAGATATAGAAGGGAGATCATTAAAAAAGTGGTTTCCTCAAAAGATCGGATTGCAAATAGTAAATATATTTCCAAGCCATCATCCAAAGGCTTTTGCTATTTATCGCAATTTTGTTTTCGGCCCTTCTTTTATTTTTTGGATTTTAAAGCATAAAATTGATCTCAACTTTATTAAAAAGTTCAGATCAAAAAGGCTAATTATGAAAAGTAGTGAAAAAAATATTTCATTGAATGATTGCAGAGGATGTGCAGCTAAAATTCCTCAGTTTGTTTTGAATAAATCATTAATAAATTCTAATTTAAATTCTTTTGCCTCATCACCTGAAGATTCAGTTGAGATATATCAAAATGGTCAAGATATTATCTTGCAAAGTGTAGATGGATTTCCTGCTTTGGTAAGTGATCCTTGGCTTAATGCAAAAATTACTACTTTGCATGCTTGCTCAGATTTGTGGGCATGCGGAGCAAAACTTTCATCTGCACAGGCTTTAATTTCATTGCCAAAAGTTGAAAGGGAATTTCAGAGTTACCTCTTTTCTCAATCACTTCAAGGTATTAAATCAACAATTGAGGATCATGGAGGTGAATTACTTGGAGGCCATACTTTCGAGGCAAGAAGTTTAGTAAATAAACCTTATTCATTAGGAATAGATATTTCTTTAACAGTTCAAGGTATTTTAAAAAATGGAGCAAAACCATGGCTTAAATCTGGAATGAATATTGGAGATATTCTCATGATGTCTAGACCTCTGGGCGTTGGGATTTACTTTGCCGGTCAAATGCAAAATATTAATATGCTGGGTAGTTCTTCTAAAGTAATTAATAATTTAGTAAAGAGTCAACAATATTTGATTGATGAAATTTATCTTTTTCAAAATCAATTTAAAGAATTATTAGTCAATGCTGCGACTGACATTACTGGATATGGATTTATTGGACATCTTAAAGAAATGGTTGAATCATCAAATTTATATAGGCAAAGTAATAATCTTGAGCCACTAAAAGTTTTATTAGATTTATTTGCTTTTAAAGCTTATCCTGGAGTATTTGATTTAATAAGAAAAGATGTTAAAAGTACTTTCTTTGAATCTAATAAAGAAATTTTTGACAAAATTTATAATGTAAATAAGCAAAAAAGAATAATTAATTTTTTAAAAGAAAATTCAATAGATCAAGAGACTTTTAACGAGAGAATATCATTACTTTTAGATCCTCAAACATGTGGACCCTTGTTGATTAGTTGCAATCGTAAATATGAAAATGTTCTAAAGGATAAATGGTACAAGGTTGGAGAGGTTGTAAAAATGTAATTAATTTCTATTTAATTTGTCAATTTCCAAATATCTTAATCTTTTGATTTCCTTCCCCATCTCCTTCCCTGGATACCATCCTTCTTTTTTTAATGTTTCTCCATCTTTTTTTGATTTTATGAATTTGTAAATAAATAACCACTTAAACAATTTACGCCAGTATGGTCCTCCATCACAAATTAATAATTTGACTGTCTCATCATTAAGGTTTCTGTCCTCAATAAATTCTGTCCAACTTGATGGAGAAAAATGATTGAATTTTTTTTTGTTAGTTTTGAATATCTTTTTTATATTTGAATAATCTTCTAATATTTTTATCTCACTATTATTTACCAAAAATCTTTGACATGCTTTTTCTAAATCTTTTGAATCTTTTAATAAGTAAAGCATATGATTTCCCTTTAACTTCTTAATCCAATTTAGTCCTCTTAAAAATCTTTTATCGACTTTAATATTTTCATTTAAGATTGAGATAATTTCCCATTTATGAATTATCGAAATCACATTAGTCAAATTATCGTGTTTGCATATTTCAGATAGTTCCATCCTTATTCTTATGCCTAGTGCAGGAGGGTAAATCATTTTCTGATGAGTTTCTGAACTTTTCCATGGCCATTGTCTAACTGTTTCTTGAGATTGTTTGAGGGAATTTTTTGAAATATTGAAATCTAACCTTGAAGCATATTTTGCACATCTAATTAATCTACTTGGATCATCTGAAATGCTATTACTATGAAGTAAGTTCAATCTTTTACTTTTTATATCAGAAATTCCTCCATAAAGATCATAGATTTTCCTTGTCGAGACCTCGAAGGCTATTGAATTTATCGTGAAATCTCTCCTCTTAAGATCCTCCTCAATAGTACTTTTATTTACTGTGGGATTTAAACCTGGAGCAGAATAAATTTCTTTTCTTGCAGAAGCAATATCAATTTTATAGTCATTAATATTTATTTCTACAGTGTTGTATAAATTAAATTCCTTGATTAAACATAAATCTACATTTACAATATTTTTTTTTATAAATTTTGCAAGAGAAAGAGAGGATCCTTCAATAACAAGATCAATATCTACAGGTTTAGAAAACGATTTTTTGTGGAATTTACTAATTAATAAATCTCTTAAATAACCGCCAACAAAAGCTACTTTAGTATTGTTATGAGATTCTATGTATTTAGCAATTAGGTTATATATATTAAATGGAGTTTTGATTAATTCCCCTTGGATGTAATCAGAGATATCGTTCATGAGTTTTAACTTACATAACGAATTGGAGCTAATCTGGGATCTAGAATTTTACTTCCTTTATCACCAAATTTTACTGCTAAAGATATTTTTTCCCCACTCCCAAAAATATGTATGATTTCACCTTTCCCAAACTTTGAGTGAATTAGCATATCTCCAACTATCCAGCTTTTCCCTTTACTGGGACCTGAATATAATTTCCTTACTGCATTTATTGGTTTGTTAACAAATTCATTTGGATTGTTTCGATCAACTCTAGTTAAACGATCAAGATGCCAATCTCTTCTAATTGAAGCACCACCAGTTTGTGGTAATTCGCCATCCATTAAATCTTCAGGTATTTCCGAAAGAAATATTGAAGGAATTGTTGCTTCACGCATGCCACCCCATAATCTTCTCTCTCTGGCATGACTTAAGAAAACTCTTTCTTTAGCTCTAGTAATACCTACATAGCATAATCTTCTTTCCTCTTCAAGAAGTGAGGGAGTATCTATTGATCTATGGCTAGGGAAGAGACCTTGTTCTAGCCCAGTGATAAAAACATTTTGAAATTCTAAACCTTTACTATTGTGCAGAGTCATGAGAGTTACAGAGTTAGGATTATTTTTCTTCGTATCATTATCAGTTGTTAAGGCTGCTGTAGAAAGAAATCCCTCTACATCTCCACTTTCTGTTTCTTCTTCATATTGAGTAGCTGCATTAATTAGTTCTTGTAAATTATTTCTTCTATCTTCAGATTCTTCAGTCCCACTAGAGAGCAAGTCACTTAAATAACCACTTTTCTCTAATATAAGTTGTATTAGTTGAGCGGGACCTGAATTTTCTAGGTAGCACAGTAAATCATTCATAATTTCAGTAAATTTATAAATTCCTTTTGATGATCGGCCTATTGTTTCTTCAAGACTTTGCTTATCATTAAGAACCTCCCATAATGGGATATTTAACCTATTAGATAGTTCATTAAGTTTTTGAATAGTAGTCTTACCAATCCCTCTTCTAGGAACATTTATGATTCGTAAAAGACTAACGTTATCTGAAGAATTAACCAAAACTTTCAAATATGCTATTGCATCTTTAATTTCTCTTCTATCATAAAAACGCAATCCTCCAAAAATTGTATAAGGAATGCGCCACCTTACAAGAGATTCTTCTAGTACTCTCGACTGAGCTCTGGTTCGATATAAAATTGCAAAATTTTTCCAAATTGGGTTTTGATTATAGTTATTGAGTGATTTTATTTTATTGGTAATTGCTTCTGCCTCGGAAATTTCATCATCACAGCTGAGTAACGTTAAAAGTTCCCCTTTTTCTTTAGTAGCCTTTAAAACTTTTTCAATTCTTTCAGAGTTGTTTTCAATTAGTGAGTTTGCAGCATCAAGGATATTGGAAGATGACCTATAATTTTCTTCTAATTTAATTAAAGATGATTTTGTATCGTCGTTGATTGAAGTTTTAAAATCTTCTTGAAAACCAATTAAAATTCTAAAGTCAGCTGCTCTGAAACTATAAATACTTTGATCAGCATCCCCAACTACAAAAATTGACCGATCTTCCCAATTGAAGAATTTTTTTGGTTCAGTATTCCCAGCCGTAATTAATTTTATAAGTTCATATTGTGTTCTATTTGTATCTTGATATTCGTCAACTAAAATATGTTTAAATCTTTTGTGCCAGTAATCTCTGACTATATCATTTTGCCTCAATAAGAAAACAGGCAAAAGTAGAAGATCATCAAAGTCTAAAGAATTATTTTTTGAGAGCGAAATCCTATATCTCTTGTAGGCTTCTGCAACTGTTTTATCAAAATTATTATCTGCTTTTTCTAAAAGATCATTAGAAGTTAAGCATTGATTTTTAGCATTACTTATTAATCTTTTAATCTTTTTGGGATCATATCTTTTTGGGTCAAGATTCATATCTTGACTGATAATTTCTTTTACTAATGTTTGAGAATCTGTTTCATCATAAATTGAAAATTGTCTTGTCCATTTTAGGCCTTCTGGATCAGTATATTTTTCAATATCGTATCTTAGAAGTCTTGAAAATAAGGAATGGAAAGTACCGATCCAAAGGTTCTGAAGCCTATCTTGGTGAACGTTTGTTCTTAATTGATTTTGATCAATTTCTTTGAGAGTTGTCCAAGGCTGACCAAATTGATTAAAAGCTAATTCTTGGGCTAGAAGAATCTCTAATCTTACTTTCATTTCTTTAGCAGCTTTGTTAGTGAAAGTGACTGCGAGAATGTTATAGGGATCTATAGAGTTACCCTCAATAAGATTTGCAATTCTGTGTGTAAGAGCTTTAGTTTTCCCGCTACCTGCACCTGCTACAACTAATAGTGGTCCATAAACATGTTTTACTGCTTGAAGTTGTTGATTGTTTAGGGACTTAAAAAGGAAATTGTTGGTTTGAGGCACTTTTGGAAGGGTTTTTCAAAAATCAGACTTTACTATGAGATTCAGATTCCGTTTCTAGATCTTCTAACGCTTTTTTTAAATTTATAAGTTCATTATTGTTATTAATTATTTCTTCAAATTTATTTTGAGGCATTTTTAATTTCATACTTCTTTCTAGAATTTCTTTTTCCAATCTCTTTTTATATGAGGAAATAAGTTTCTTTGATAATTTTAAATCCTGTTGATCCAAAACTTTATTAGAAATGTAGTTTTATATTAGCGAAAAAAAATTTTTTATTTGAATTATTTCAACTATCACTTTGGAATGCAGTTATTAATTAAGAAGCGTTGCGTTAAGTTTGAAATTGTATTGTTTTTACTAGCTTTGTATTATTCTTAAGATCGGTCTTTAAATTTTTACTTCAGGAATGTCAGTTTCAAAGAATAATCAACTATTGTCAGCCGATAAGAAATTAAATGATTTAAGCAATATAAAAGAATTTATTAATAGTGCAAACTCAAGATTAGATGCAATAACCTTAATAACCAATAATTCTCATGCAATCGCAGCAGACGCTGTAACAGCAATGATTTGTGAAAATCAAGATTCACTTAATTCAAAAATATCTTTAAATACAACTAACAAGATGTCCGTTTGTTTAAGAGATGGAGAAATAATCCTAAGGATTGTTGCTTATCTTTTGATTTCTAATGACGAATCAGTTTTAGAAAAAAGTTGTTTGAAGGATCTTAAAAATACTTATCTTGCTCTTGGGGTACCTTTAAGAAATGCAAGAAGGGTTTTTCAATTAATGCGAGATGCAACTATCTCTGATTTGAATTCAACAGTTAATAATATGAGTGGAAATAAAGGCTTTCTTCCTAAATTAATATCTGAAACAGAGTTTCAATTTGAAAGGATAATTAATCTTTTAAACTAGTTAAATGCCTTATCTCTGAAGTGTGTGAAGTCTGTATAACTGAGTTATTTTCTAGATTTCTAATAGTAGAAAATCTGGATCTTACATGAGTGGATAAAAAGGAAATTCTTTCTTCGGAAACTGTTGTTTTATAAATAGTTTTAATGTGCAAATTATTTTGTTCATCAACAAAATAATTGGATGATGAAACAAAGGATTCTGTATAACCTTTATTTCTTAAAACAATTCCTGAATTTTCATCTTTGGGTAAAAAAATCAGAATAGTTTCATCTCCATCACTGATATCATTATTGTCCCAATCACTAATAGCTTGCCAGTTTATAGAAATGGCTATGCTCTCTAGGTTTAAACTGAATTTATAATTTTTAAAAATTTCAACGAATTTTTTATTTTTTTTGTTGATATGTTTTATATATATTTTACTAGTTGAGTTTTCAAATTCCTGAAAAGCTAAAGTGTGAGAACTTCTAATACATTTCCACTCTCCTATACTTTTATCAATGAATTGATTAATTGTTGTTAGATTCTTCGTCAAGTTTATCTTCTACGGAATGATTTTCTGCTTTTTGTATCATTCTTACCATTGAATCCACCATTAATCTCTTTGCAGAAGTTACTTTTAATCCAGAAGGAGTAGTTGATATTTGTTCTCCAGGGCGATCATATGAAGTTGGTCTAAATGGAGTCATCTAATAACTTTAAGAATTAATCGATTTCTATTCTTGCATGAATCATTATTTATATAGTTATTGTTTGCGAAAATGTCATATCTTTCTTCTTTGATTACAGAATTATCAACTGTTTTGTTATTTAGGCATTTTATTTTTTGCCAATCCTGAAATGGTCGCTAAAGCAAACATTCCCAATAGAGCAATCCCTAGAAATAATCCTGCTCCCTGGCTAACTCCAGCTCCTACTGCTACTAGTATAGAGTCACTGATTAGAAGACTTATTAATAATGCAGGAGTAAATATTTTCCAGCGAGTTCCTCCAATACCAATTGCGTAGCTTAGAAAATCAAAAAGGCCAGTCATTAGTAAACCTGTCATAAGAAAGAAATTTTCTTCTAGCTGGTTTTGATTAAAACTTTCAATCTTTTGCATTGCTTTCGGGCCTACTAAATTACGTACAGGAACCCGACCATAATTTCTTGCGATAAAGAAAGCAGCTTGGCAAAAAACGATATCAGAAAAGATTATTGTCATGTAACCTTTTTGAAATCCTAGTAATGAACCAGCTAACAGAGAATAAGCTGAACTTGGAAGGGCAGGTAAAATAATACTTACTCCTCTTAGTATGAATATTCCAAAAGGAGCCCAAATCCCCATACTTTCTATTTTGTTCCTTAGAGGTTCAATCCCATAATTTTGGATTAAATAAATCAATACTACAAATATTGCTATAAAAAAAACTACTGAGAGAAATTTCTGTATTTTATTCATAATTTTTCTAATAAATTTATTGGTAGTAAATTCTTAATTTAGTATTTGATTCTATCTATAATAGAAATACTAATCAATAAAAATTTTTACAAATTTTTAATCTTATATTTCCTACTAATAAAAAAAATTTGTATTCCATAAGTAGTCATGACTAATTCTAAGAATAAAGTTAATTCAATATTTTTTAGAAATATCATTAATTTAGTCCTTTCGATTATTGTTTTCTTTTTTATTTCAATAAAAAAATCAGAAGCTTTGCCTCATGAATGGGTTGGAGTCCCTAAAAGTGAATACGGAGAGCAGTTATGGGATAGGAAAAGTATAAAAAGGAATGAGGATGGTTCTGTAAGAGTATTGAGTAAATTTATTCCCAAAACAAAAAGTGAAATTACTAAGGATATTCTCTATACAATGGATATAAATTGTTTTGAAAAATCATTTAGAGATGTTGATGTTTCAATAGATGAAGCAAATAGTAATTTCAATGATTTAGCTAATTGGCAAGATCCAAATGGAGATACCCTGATTTTGGGTGTTATTGGTCAAGTCTGTAGATTCGAAAACTAAAAATTTTAAGTTATAAAAAATACTAAAAATAACGAGTTCTCAATGATTTAAAAGTATAAAACCCTATCTTGGACAGGGTTTTAAAGGTGCCAGGACCCAGATTTGAACTGGGGACACGGCGATTTTCAGTCGCCTGCTCTACCAACTGAGCTATCCCGGCTCCAACCTATATACTTTAAATTACGATGTGTAGTTTGTGAAACCCTTTTCATTAAAAATTTTATATCTTCATCAAATATTCTAAAAAACTATTATTTTGCATTAATCGCTAATAAGGCAGTGCCAAATGAAGTAGTTTTTTTACAGGAAACTATTGGTATATTGATAATTTTTTCTCTTATTTTTCTCCATTGTGGGTTTTTTGAACCTCCACCGATAGTAATTATTTTTTTTGGAAGGGAACCTGTTAGTTCGCCTAGTTTTTCCCATCCTTTCAATTCGATCTTGGCTAGCCCCTCGAATAATGCATGTAAATAAAGTGAGTCGCTTACTGGCCTTGGAAAAAGTATCGGCTCTAAATTAGCATTATTAACAGGAAATCTCTCTCCTTTACTATTAAGAGGTAAAAGATTTAAAGAAGTATTTCTCGATGGATTAATTTGTCGACTGAGCTCCTTTATTTCTGAATCAGAAAAGAACTGAGACAAGATGCCGCATCCTGAATTTGATGCCCCTCCACATATCCAATCGCCGTTTACTTTATGAATTGTAATTCCTTGTTTTTTTATAGGGTTATCAATAATTTTTTTAACTACAATAGTTGTTCCTAAAACAGTGAGACCATCTTTTTTACCTAAACCTGCAGCTATTAAACCTGCATTAGAGTCAGTGGTTCCTGAGATTAATATTAATTTTTTATTCAAGTTAAATCTCTCTGCTAAATCAAAATTAACTTGTCCAATAATTTTTCCACTTTTTATTATTTGCGGTAAGCATTTTTGCCATGAAGTATTGAGATAGCTGTTTGGCCATGATTCTTTTTTTAGATTCCAACCAAGTTTTAGATTATTACCTTCTTCTCCATGAGTCCAATCTTTTAAAAACCAACCAGTGATCCAATCAGATTGATGACGTAAAAGTATATTTGTCCCATATTCATTAATTAGTTTTAACGCTTTAGCAAGACTACTATATGGAGTTCGCAGATGATCTTCTCTAGAAGTTAAGGATTCAAGAAGGATCTTATTTTCGCTACATGCTTGGTCATAAGGTATTGCTTCTCCTAGCGGCTCTCCTTGCAAATTTGATGCTGTTAAAGTTCCTGAGGTGCCCGAGATAGCTAATTTATTAAGGTTAATTTTTACCTCAATAGGTAAACTAGCTAAGAGATTCTCACAAGAATTAATCCAAGAATTTGGATTTTTAAAACTGTATGAATAAGGTACTGAATTTGAATATATTAATTTCTTATGAAAATTAATTATTGATATTCTTGCACCACTGGTTCCAAAATCTAACCCTCCATAAAAATTTTCAGGCATATAAAAATATTTTATTAAAAAATCTTGGAAGCCTCTACTAATTGGGCTGCTTTTTCATCTACATTTTCCCATGGGAGCTCAAGATCTCTTCTGCCAAAATGTCCATAGGATGCAGTCTTTCTAAAAAAATTGCCTCCCATTTTTTTTGGCAGATTTCTTAAGTTAAATTCTTTTATTATTGCTGCGGGTCTTAAATCAAAGTGCTCTTTAATTAGCTCATTCAAATTAGCTTGTGAAATAACGCCTGTATCAAAAGTTTCCACGAGAATGGAAATTGGTTTTGCTACTCCAATTGCATAACTTAATTGTACTTCTGCTTTTTTTGCCAATTTCGCCTTAACTATGCTTTTAGCTACATAACGTGCTGCATAAGCGGCTGATCTATCTACTTTTGTGGGATCTTTACCAGAAAATGCACCTCCTCCGTGTCTTGCATATCCACCATAAGTATCTACAATAATTTTTCTGCCAGTGAGCCCCGCATCTCCTTGGGGCCCACCTATGACAAATTTTCCTGTAGGGTTTACTAGAAATCTTGTTTGGCTAATGCTTGGTTTGATTTCTAAATCTTCAGTAGCAGGAATTACAACATTCCTCCATAAATCTTCTTTTATTCTTTGACGAATTTCCTCTTCATTTGTTATTCCATCTATCTCAGGATTATGTTGAGTTGAAATTAAAATTGTATTAATAGAGACTGGCAAACCTTTTTCGTAATCAATGCTTACTTGAGTTTTACCATCGGGGAGAAGATAATTAAGGACTTCTTCATGCCTCACTTTGGCAAGTTGAATGGCTAATCTATGAGCTAAGCTAATCGGCAAAGGCATTAATTCAGGAGTCTCATCGCATGCATAGCCGAACATTATGCCTTGGTCACCAGCCCCGGTATTGTATTCCAAATCATCGTTAACATCATCTGCGTCATTTACTCCTTGTGAAATGTCTGGTGATTGCTCATCAAGTGCTACTAAAACAGCACAACTATTTGCATCAAAACCACCTGCTTTATAGCCTTCATATCCAATTTCTTTAATTACATTTCTAACAAGTTTTATGTAATCGACTTTTGCTTTTGAAGTTATTTCTCCAGTAAGTAAACAAAGACCAGTATTAACAACAGTTTCGCATGCAACTCTGCTTTCTGGATCTTCTGTCAATAAAGCATCTAAAACAGCGTCACTAATTTGATCACATATTTTGTCAGGATGACCTTCAGTTACGGATTCAGAAGTGAAAATGAAATCACTCATTTACAAATAATATTAAAATTAGACTATATCCTAAATTAGACTATCGTTAGAAATCAATTATTGTAAATTAAATAATACTTGCACAAGGATAAATAGGCTTATGTTCTGATATTCGAAAACAAATAAGTGAATTTATACTGTTCCAGATGAAGCTGTGGGAATTTCTTCGTTTTCGTCAGTTTGTTCAAATAGCATTTGTTTGTATTTTGCAGCCATTTCTTCAGCTTTACTAAAAACTTTTTGAGGGTCAGTTAGCATATCTCCTGGTTCAGGTTCAAGTGCTTTAGTAGATAATGAAATTCGTCCTCTTTCTGAATCAAGGTCAATTATCATAACTTTCATTTGGTCATTCACATTTAAAACATTATGAGGAGTCTCAATATGTTCATGACTAATCTCAGAAATGTGCAATAGTCCACTAACTCCACCAATATCAATAAAGGCTCCATAAGGTTTAATACCTTTTACAGAACCAACAACAACTTCGCCTACCTCAAGTCGGTTCATTTTTTTCTCAACCAAAGCTCTTCTATGACTTAGTACTAATCTATTTCTCTCTTCATCAACTTCGAGAAATTTTAAAGGTAAATATTCACCTTCCAAGTCATCTTTAATTTTTCGAGCACTTATATGAGAACCTGGAATAAAACCTCTCAAGCCCTCTACCCTGACAAGAGCTCCTCCTCTGTTTGTTGCAAAAACTTCAGAATATATAGTTGCATCTTCTTTTTGTAGTTGTCTTACCCTTTCCCATGCTCTTTGATATTCAATTCTTCTAATGGAGAGGGCTAATTGGCCATCTTCATTTTCTTCGCTCATTATGAAGAATTCTCTACTTTCTGAAGGTTGTAAAACATCGTTAAGTCCTTCTACTCTATTTATTGAGACCTCCTGAACAGGCATAAAAGCGGCTGTTTTTGCCCCTATATCTATCATGGCCCCTTTGGGCTCTAGCGCAAAAACGGTACCTTTAACTAAATCGCCAGGCTTAAAGTTATAGTCATACTTACCCAAAAGTGATGCAAATTCTTCTTGTGTGAATCCCGCGTTGTCAAAATCCGTATTTGTTCTGCTAGAGGAAGAATCTGCTGAAGGGATATCGCTCTTCTCGAATGATAAATCTTCCTCATTTTGGGATGCTAAATCTTTATCTAAATCAGACGAATTTTTAATTTCTTGATCCTCAGAAAGTTCTTTAATGGTTTGGGAAGAATTTTCGTTCATTTGTTGTATCGCAGACTACCTAAGGTAGTTAGAAAGGAATGCTACTAGCCTGCAAACCAGTAGCAAAATCATGTGTGATATGTATTCTACACTTTAAGATGCTGTATTTTATGAAATTGAAGCTAATTGGTTTTTAGAACTTCCTTTTAGAGATTCAAGAGTAGAAATAAAATCTTTTACACCATTAAATTTTCTATAAACTGAGGCGTATCTTATATAAGCGACTTCGTTTTCTTTCCTAAGATTTTTAAGTATTAATTCTCCGATATGTGAGGACTTAATATCTTTATTAGAGTCTTGAATGATTTGCGATTCAATTCCATCTACGAAATTAATAATTGCTTCACTACTGAAATTAGTCTTTTCGCAAGCTCTTGATATACCATTAAATAGTTTTTGTTTATCAAATAATTCTCTGCCACCATCTTTTTTTATAACTGAAACTGGCATTGATTCTACTCTTTCGTAAGTTGTAAATCTAAAGCTGCAATTTAAGCACTCTCTTCTTCTTCGAACACTTTTACCACTATCAGCAGATCTTGATTCCAAAACTCTGCTATCTGTGTTTTGACAGGTTGGACACTGCATGTGGTGAAATAAGCTGCACTTCAACTCTAATAGTAGAGTAATATCTTAATTATGAAAAGTAAAAAAAACCTCTTGTTAAAGAGGTTTTTTTTTTCTTAGTTCATTTTCTATCAAATTTAGGTGGGTCTCTAAAGGCGACAGCAAAGAATAAGGTAACAACTGCGAGAGTTAGAATAAGAACGTAAGCAAAAGCTTCCATAAGATTAAATAATAAAGTTTAGTTTAAACCCTTCCTGGGATTCTTCTTGTGGTTTCGTCACCAAGCTTCTTGAATAAACCAAATTCAACTTGGTCGCCAATCTCAGCATCAATACCAGCAAAGGAATTTCTGTAAAGAGTTCTTGAAGCGTGCCACCAGTGGCCAAACAAGAATAGCAATCCGAAACATAAATGTGCATATGTAAACCATGCTCTTGGTGAGCTTCGGAATACACCGTCAGATTTATATGTCTCTCTGTCAAACTTGAAGGCTTCTCCAAGTTGAGCCTTTCTAGCTAATCTTTTAACTACTGCAGGATCTGTAAATGTTTGTCCATCTAGGTCTCCTCCATAGATAGTTGCAGTGATGCCAGTCTGTTCGAATGAATACTTTGCTTCAGCTCTTCTAAATGGAATATCTGCCCTTACATTACCTTCTTTGTCTTCAAGAATAACAGGGAAGTTTTCAAAGAAATTAGGAATTCTTCTAACTTCTAATTCGTTACCTTCCTTATCTTGAAAAGCAATATGCCCTTGCCAACCAGTTGGTAATCCATCACCATTAACAAGAGCCCCAACTCTAAATAGTCCTCCTTTAGCTGGGCTATTCCCAACATAATCGTAAAAGGCTAGTTTCTCTGGAATCGATTCATATGCCTCTGATTTAGTAGCACCATTATCAATAGCAGCTTGTACTCTTCTATTTATTTCAGTTTTGAAATAGCCTGAATCCCATTGATATCTGGTAGGACCAAAAAGCTCTACTGGGGTTGTTGCTGAACCGTACCACATTGTTCCGGCAACAACGAAGGATACAAATAATACAGCAGCTAAAGCGCTAGCTAGGACTCCTTCGAGACTTCCAAGTTTTAATGCTCTATAAAGTCTTTCTCCAGGTCTATTGGTGATGTGAAAAATACCTCCAATAATACCCATAAGTCCTGCTGCGATATGATTCGCAACTATACCTCCTGGATTAAAAGGATTAAATCCTTCTACTCCCCAGGAAGGGGCCACAGGTTCTACATGACCAGTTAAACCATAAGGGTCAGAAACCCAAATCCCAACGTTTGCGCAATGAAAAGCTCCAAAACCAAAACAGGTTAGTCCTGCTAGTAGAAGGTGAATCCCGAAAATTCTTGGTAAATCAAGAGCTGGCTCACCAGTTCTTGAATCTTCCCATAAATCTAAGTCCCAGTATGTCCAGTGCCAAATGGAGGCCAACATCAATAGACCACTAAATACTATGTGAGCTGCTGCAACCCCTTCGAAACTCCAGAATCCAGGATCAACTCCAGTAGCACCTGTAATATCCCATCCGTTCCAACTACTCGTGATACCTAGTCTTGCCATGAAAGGCATAACGTACATCCCCTGTCTCCACATTGGATTGAGAACAGCATCAGAAGGATCAAAAATGGCTAATTCATAAAGAGCCATTGAACCGGCCCAGCCGGCTAATAATGCAGTATGCATAAGATGCACAGCAAGTAGTCGACCTGGGTCATTAATAACTACTGTGTGAACTCTATACCAAGGCAATCCCATCGGTTAATTTCTAGTAACTATGCTGTATAAACAGCTAAACATCACGATAGTAAGGGTTTTTTAGTCTTTGAGGGATTTTTGTAAATAAATTTATTTTCTTGCAAAAATTGGGCAAATCAACTAGTAGAACTGAGTTTATAAGGAATTTTTGGCTAAAAACTGTTAATATTTTGGTCACAATTCTCAAAGTAAAACGCCAAAATAAGAAAAATAACTAAAAAAATGGCAACTATCAGATTTATCCGTGAGGGTTTGGAGGTCCAATGCAATCCAGGTGAAAATTTAAGGGAACTTGTAATGCAAGAAAATTTACAGCTTTATGGATTAAAAGGTATTTTAGGAAATTGTGGCGGTGCAGGACAATGCAGTACTTGTTTTATATCTGTTGAAGGTGGAAACAATAATTCTTTGAGCCCTCTTACATCTGTTGAAGAAGAAAAACTCAAAAATAGACCAGGTAATTGGCGCCTTGCATGTCAAACATTGATAAAATCATCTGCGGTAATTTTAACAAAGCCACAATCTCCCCCATCAAATTTGGAAGAATTAAAAAAAATTAGTGAAAATAAAAAATTACCTCGGTAAATTGTTTAAGACTGTTAATCAGTTTATAAAATTTGTTTATTTTTCCACTTTATTCCAAGTTATACGTCTATAGTCTTAATACTTAAATATAGATCTACCAATTAAATGGAAACAACTAACTTTGGATTCGTAGCTAGTCTTTTATTTGTAGGGGTGCCAACGATATTCCTTATAGGTTTATTTATTTCTACACAAGATGGAGAAAAATCAAGTTTCTACTCTGACTCTAGTAAAGGTAGGCTTGGGCCAAAACGCTAAATTTTAATAAATGCTTTGCATTCCCGGAGAAGAATTTTTATTTTGGAAAAAAAAGCAACTTTCTAAGGGAGGTGATCAACAATCCTTTGCTGTTTTACTTGATTGTGTAGGTGGGATACCGACTAGTGATTTAAACTTGATAAGTATAAATCCAAGGGTAAACTTACACTTAAAAAAAAATTTAGAATTTTTAGAATCTGTTTGGGACCGTCATTTACTAAAATCTTGCCCAATTCAATATCTTTGTGGAATAACTTTTTGGAGAGACTTAAAATTAAAAGTTACAAACAAAGTACTCATTCCCCGAGCAGAAACAGAGCTTATAGTTGATATAGTCTTCAATATATTTCGAAAGAAATTAGAAAAATTAATTTTTGCTGAATTAGGAACTGGATCAGGTGCGATAAGTATTGCTTTGGCATTGGCCTATCCATTGAGCGAGGGAGTAGCAACTGACATAGATCATGATGCATTAGAAATAGCCACTAAAAATTTTATAGATTCTTCTAAACAAACAAATTTGAAATTTTATTGTGGAAATTGGTGGTCACCTCTTGAAAGCTTTAAAGGAAAATTAGACCTCGCTATTTCAAACCCACCATATATTCCAAGAGATACTTATGAAAAATTACCCAAAGAAGTTAAAAATTTCGAACCTAAAGTTGCTTTATTAGGCGGCGAAGATGGTTTAAAACATATAAGGGAAATAATACAAAAAGCACCATTATTCTTAAAAAGGAATGGTTGGTTAATTTTAGAAAATCATTTTGATCAAAGTGAAAAAGTAAAACAACTTCTTATTAAGAATAAATTTACATCAATAGAAATTGTGAAAGATCTTTCAGGTATTGGTAGGTTTACCATTGGAAGATATAAATAAATTATTACAGGTTCATAATCTAAATGAATTTAGTAGACTGCGAAACTGCCTTGAAGACTCTTAAAAGCGGTTTGCCTATAATTTTCCCAACAGACACTTTACCCGCAATTGGATGCTTACCAAAATTCTCAAATATTATTTATGAGTTTAAAAAAAGAGATAGAAACAAACCCTTAATTCTTATGGGATCAGAAAATAAACAGTTAATTGATTATGTTCACCAATCAGCTAAAGAAGATTATGAAAATATAGCTTCAAAATATTGGCCTGGCGCTCTGACAATTGTTATTCCTGCTTCAGAAAAGCATATTGTAAACCTCACTAGCAATGATCTCTCTATTGGGTTGAGAATTCCAAATTCATATGTGGCACAATCTCTTTTGAGAGAAACAGGCCCATTATTAACTTCAAGTGCAAATATTTCAGGTTTTAAAGGATCAATTACAGCTGAAGGTGTCGCTCTAGACTTCCCTTCTGTAAAAATTTTGGGCCCTATCCCCTGGGAAAAAAGTAGTGAAAAAGCTAGTACTATCATATGTTGGGGGAAAAGTGGAGGTTGGAGACTGATTAGAGAAGGAGAAGTTTTAGTTAGGGAATTGTATTAATGTTTTTATTATTATTTTTTGTTTTATTAATTCAATCTTTAACTTATTGGATATTTGAACCCCTTGCATCTTTTTTAGAGTATGTTCTCGAAATAAGATTGTTTCCTATAATTGCTTTGATAGGTGTGATCTTTTTATTTTCAGCAAAGAATATTGAATAGAATTAAATAATTCAAAATGCCGGCTAACAGATTTGAACTGATGACCTTCGCTTTACAAAAGCGCTGCTCTACCGCTGAGCTAAGCCGGCATAGTCACTATCCTACAGTTAAGATGGATCAATCTTAGGATTTTTTGGTGGTTTTTAAAATTTATTACTTTTTGATATCTTTTTGACTTTTATCATTCTTATCACTTTTTTTAAACTTTATTTCTCCTGTAATAGTTCTTTTGATTGGTAAATTTGCCACTAATGCAGTCATTCTGTCCTCCGTCTCTAAACTTACTGCCACCTCTTCAAAATCAATCTCAACATATTTAGCAACAACATCAAGTATTTCTTTCCTCATTTTATCCAAAAGATCAGTTGTCAAAGAACTCATATCAACTCTGTCATGAGCAAGTACAAGTTGTAATCTTTCTCTAGCTGTGTTGGCACTAGCCGTCTCTCTGCCTAGTAACTTGTTTATAAGGTCTCTGAGTGTCATCATTTTAAAAAACCTTTGTTTGCATTAATCTCATGAATTTATCTCTAAGACTTTTACCTTCATTTTTTGGGTCAATGATTGGTACATCCTTTCCTGTAAGTCTTTGAGAAACATTCAAATAACATTTTTTTGCAGGAGATCTACCATCTGTAAGTGTCAGTGGCTCGCCTCTATTTGTACTTATTATTACTTGTTCATCTTCCAAAACAATACCTAACAAAGGCAAAGAAAGAATCCCTTGGACATCATCGATAGATAACATCTCTTGACTGGCCATCATGTTGGGACGAACTCTGTTGATTACAAGCTGGATAGGCTCAATATCAGAAGTATTAAGAATTCCTATTACTCTATCGGCGTCGCGTACTGCCGATAATTCCGGGTTAGTTACAACAATAGCTTCTTTACAAGCTGCAAGAGCATTTTTGAAGCCATCTTCTACACCAGCAGGACAATCTACTAAGACAAAATCAAATTTCTCACTCAGCAGTTCACTAATTTTTTTCATATCTTCGGGCTTCATCCAATCCAACATCCTAGGATCCCCAGCAGGTAGAAGAGCAAGATTAGGTTCCTTTTTATGCCTAACCAATGCTTGGTCAAGACGACAATTCTTGTCTAGGACATCTTGAGCTGTATAAATGATGCGATTTTCTAATCCTAGAAGAAGATCTAAATTCCTTAAGCCAAAATCGGCATCTAATACAGCGGTTGTTGCCCCGGTATTAGCAAGCGCAATGCCCAGATTTGCAGTTAAAGTAGTTTTACCAACTCCTCCTTTCCCTGAACAAATTAATATTGTGCGAGTATTTTTCCCCACGATTTTAATAATTTCCCAAATGATAAAGCCACTTGCAGAAAGTTAAATATTTTAAAGATTAAGTAATTCTTAAATTTATCTAGTTTGAACATATTTATTTCAAATTCATTGATTAATTCTTAGTTTCAATTATGTATGGTTTGATAATTATTGTTTTCTTATCTATAACGGCAATTTCTGGATAACAAATTTTGGGCTTTTCCTTTGGTCCAATGGCTATCACATCTGCAATTCTTAACTGTAAAGGATTTAGATAAAGTGATGAAATAGAGGCATTTTTATTTCCACTGTTCCCTGCGAATGCTATTCCCAGCAATTTGCCCCAAACGTAAATATTTTTTTTAGCGAAAACTATTGCTCCCGGATTAACGTCTCCAATAATGCATAGGTTTCCATTTGAAGATATTCTGCCGCCGGATCGAACTGTTCCTTTGTGAAGAATATCGTCTTTATTTTTTGAATTAAACGATAGCAACTTTTTTTTAATCTCTTTCTCTTTAATAAAAGTTGAATCTATTTTTAAAGACTTTCCACTTAATATCGTATCTCTATTATTTGAGTAAATGTGTATGCTATTAATATTATTTTTGTAAAAATAATTTTTTAATTTTGATAATTGATGAGAACTTATTGACTCATTGACTGCGAAAATTTTTGCTTCCAGAGATCCATTAATAGAAGAAAATTTTTTGAAAGTTTCGTTCATATTATCTAAATCTAACAAAGAATAAATTTCCAAATATCTGCTTTTTGTGTTTTTCACAATGATTTCCATTGAACTAGATCTAGGAATTATTTTTTATTAATGAAATTTCATTTTTAATTTCATTTTTGTTCTTACCTGGATAAATAATAAAAGAGCTTTCCTCAGATCTCATTAAAGTTTTTATTAATGGAGAACTATTTTCTAAGGAGCTTTGACAAGTGCCATCCCATATTTTTAGCGCATTGTTAGATTCAAAACCTTTAAAAGACCTTTCCTTAATACCACAAAATATATCTGCATCATAACCATCCTTTTCACATAATTTTCTGGCAAATGCAAGGATTTTTAATCTATCCATCTTATTTAAAAAACTTATGTCTGATGCCTTTAATAGATCTCTATCAATAAACATTTTACATAGTGTAGAAAGTGGCTCAAAAGATTCATTTTTCCATCTAATCAAATGATAAAAAAAAGTTACATCATCAGTTCTTATGAAATCATCAAAATTAACCTTTGAAGGTGAAAAAATCCATTTATATAGAGAATTATCTAACCAAATTTTCTTTTCATAGTTATGTTTTATTGTGTGTAATATTTTTTCTAGAATCCATGTCGATATTTCGTTGATCCTGTGATTGTAAATTGTTCTATACATCAAGTTTCTTAGTACAAGGAAATGCTCAATAGCGATAACTCCTTTTGGTTTGATTGCTATATTCCCATCAGGTGAAAAGGTAAGAGCTGAAATTATTCTCTCTAAATCTACCAAGCCATAATTAGTACCTGTATTGTAACTATCGCGTAAAAGATAATCGAGACGATCGCAATCTATCTCACTACTTATCAATGTTTTTAAAGGTTTTGAAAATAGTTGTTTTGATTGAAATAATTCACCAATTTGTCTAGGTAATTCGTTGTCATACTTTTTGAGGATCGAATTTATTGGAGAATAATTTTTAACTAAGTTTTCAGACCATTGTTCGTGAGCATGCTTGAATATTGTTTCACTGGTATGGCTTAATGGACCATGACCTAAATCATGAAGTAGAGCTGCTCCATAAAGAACAAATTTATTTTCACAAAATGAAGATTTACCTTCAATTAATCTCTTATAAATTTTTCTAGCTATACAAAAAACACCAATTGAGTGAGTAAATCTACTCGATTCTGCACCATGAAAAAGTAATGATGCCGCTCCTAGTTGTTTTATTCTTCTTAGTCTTTGAAAAGCCACTGTATCAATTAATTCCATAATCATTAATTCTTCTGGCTTTCCTGCATCAAATACTATTTCTTTATGAATTGGATCATGAAAAATTCTTTTAATACTCATATTTTTAAGATTTTAATTTATAATCCTGAGCCATTCCAAGATTAAATTTCTTCATTGTTTAATTCAATAGTTTGGATTGAACCTTCTTCTTTTTCTAGGAGCGACTCTATAAATAATTCTGCATTCCTTACCCACTTATCATCAGCACTTCCATATTCACTCGCATCTGGAAGATCTAGTAATTTATCAGGCGTCATACCTTGACCTTGAATATTATTACCTTTGGGAGTTAAATAACTAGCAACTGTTATAGCAATACCACTATCCTCTCCCAAACTTTTTAGTGATTGAATTAAACCTTTTCCATAAGTTTTTTCTCCCATCAGAATTGATCTTGCATTATCTTGTAGAGAACCAGCAAGTATTTCACTAGCACTCGCAGTACCTTTATTAACTAGAGTCACCATTGGTCCATCAAAAGATGTCTCCTTTTGAGAAATTATTGCATCTTTGATTCCATTTCTATTTTTTGTCTCTACAACAGGTTTCTCACTTAATAATGAGTCTGCAACTGCTATTCCTGAGCTTACTAGACCACCTGAATTATTTCTAAGATCCAAGATCAACCCCTCAACTTCTTTCTCTTTTAGCTCTTGAAGTGCCTCTTCAACTTTTTTAGGCACGCTTTCGCTGAATTGAGTAATCCTCAAATATCCTATTGTGTGAGAATCGTCTCTTAATCTTTTTGTTCTAACTGGTCTGAGATCTACTGATCTCCTCTCTAAATCGATCTCCCTAATCTCTCCTGATGCCGAAGATATTTCAACCAGAACTTTTGTCCCTGATTCACCTCTTAACTTAGAGGCAGTATTGGCAAGGCCTAATTCCTTTGATGAAATTCCATTCACTTTTTCAATGAAGTCTCCGCTAACTATTCCAGCCTCTTCGGCTGGAGATCCTCCAAGAGTTGAGACAACTTTAACTTTTTTGTCATCATCATCTTCGCCTAATTGGAGCCCAACCCCATTAATCTCACTTCCAAAATTACTTGATTTAAGTAGTTCATAATCTTTTGGGCGTAAAATTCTTGTATAAGGATCTTCTAGAGGTCTTAACATGTCTTCAATTGCAGAATAAGCCTCTTCAGTTGTTTCAATTTGTTTCTGTAATGTTTTTTGTCTAATCCTCTTCCATTGTATTTCTTCAAACTTTTCTGGGTCATAAAAGCCCTCATTCACCAAGGTCCAAGCATCAAGGACTAATTGCTTGGTATCACTGAGAGCATCCACTTTTTCAATTAATAAAAAATTTATAGAAAAAACGATGATCATTGATGCAGTGATCAGAGTTTTGAATGTTAAAAGTTTGTTAAAAGATGAATTCATTGGGTTAAGTGTTAACACCAAGTATAAGAATTTTAAGTAAGCTCTTTATATCAAAGCTAATTTTTTTTTGGATGGCGAATTCTTCATCTGTTTATGACTGGTTTCAAGAAAGACTTGAAATTCAAGACATAACTGACGACGTAACTTCCAAGTACGTACCCCCTCACGTAAATATTTTTTATTGTTTAGGTGGCATAACTTTAGTATGCTTCCTAATTCAATTTGCAACAGGTTTTGCAATGACTTTTTACTATAAGCCAACAGTTACTCAAGCCTATAGTTCAGTAAGTTATTTGATGACCGATGTAAGCTTTGGATGGTTAATAAGATCCGTTCATAGATGGAGTGCATCAATGATGGTCTTGATGTTAATCCTTCATGTTTTTAGAGTTTACCTTACTGGTGGTTTCAAAAGGCCTAGAGAATTAACTTGGGTAACTGGTGTTGTAATGGCAGTCATAACTGTAGCTTTTGGAGTGACAGGATATTCTTTACCTTGGGACCAAGTGGGTTATTGGGCAGTCAAAATTGTTTCGGGTGTGCCTGCTGCTATACCAGTAATTGGCGATTTTATGGTCGAACTCCTTAGAGGCGGAGAAAGTGTTGGACAATCAACTCTTACAAGATTCTATAGTCTTCATACTTTTGTCTTACCTTGGTCACTAGCAGTTTTCATGTTGATGCACTTTTTAATGATTCGTAAACAGGGTATTTCAGGTCCCTTATAAACTTTTATACTTAATTCATTACAGGTCTTCTTCATGTCTACGTTAAAAAAACCAGATTTATCTGATCCAAAATTAAGAGCAAAATTAGCTAAAGGTATGGGCCATAATTATTATGGGGAACCTGCCTGGCCAAATGATTTACTTTATATATTCCCTGTAGTTATTTTAGGTACTATTGCCTGCGTAGTCGGACTAGCAGTTCTTGATCCTGCAATGTTAGGAGACAAGGCAAATCCATTTGCTACCCCTTTAGAAATACTCCCCGAATGGTACCTATATCCAGTTTTTCAAATACTTAGAGTTGTTCCTAATAAACTTTTGGGTATTGCTCTCCAAACATTAATTCCACTGGGATTAATGATCCTACCTTTTATCGAAAACGTTAATAAATTTTCTAATCCATTTAGAAGACCAATAGCGATGTCTGTTTTCTTGTTTGGAACTTTTCTGACAATTTATCTTGGTATTGGAGCATGCTTGCCAATAGACAAATCACTAACATTAGGTTTATTTTAGACTTAAATTTTAAACATATCTAGATCATTATATTCATTCCTTAAGAAATGATTCATTAATAAAAAACCAACAATTGTCCAAGTTTGATATGTTCTTGATTGTTGTCCAACCCAAGTACCTGTTGGACCATCAAAATATTCTGCCCATTCTTGCTTAGGCAATTGATTAAGTTGACACCAATATGATTCCTCTATTAAAGATTTCATTTCTTCCATGAGAATCACATCATCAGAACCATGATTTTTTTGATGCAATAGAACCGCAGCACCAAAAAACCAAAGTAAACTTGGCCAATGACCACCGTTATGGTAACTCCAAGGCCAATTCTTTGGATCTGATCCAGTTTTATTTTGCCATTCTTCAACATCCATATGTGGATGACAAATTCTCATGGGCATTTGAGCCATTAAATGCTGTCTGTTATGTAAAACTAATCTAAATAAAGCTCTTTGTTCTTCAGGAGGCAGTACTCCGAACATACATGCTAAAGAATTGCCTAAACTGTAAAATCGAAAGTCGGGTCTTCCTGTCCGAATATTTCCTATTAAGTAACCGCCTCTATTCTCTAACCAATCTTGTAGCCATGAGGGAACCACTTGAGGTTGGACGTTAAATTCATTGAAGTGTTGATCGTCACCATACTGTTCAGTTGGCCTTCTTCTTAAAATTTGCATTGTTTGGCTGGTAACCCAATAATGTTTTAAAAGAAAACTTCCTAAATCCTTAACCCATTGATTTGTAAGAATAAGTCTTTGGTCTAGAAGTCTACTAACATGATCTGCTCTACTTAATTCCATTAAGTTTATACAACTTTTTAAACATCCATGAAGTAAAACTTCAACTTCTAGAGGTGCTCCCCATACATCCATAGGTCTATCAATCATAAATGCGCAATCTGGAACAAAAAGTACTGGAGTCCCCTCAAATGTTGGATGTAGAACTAGATCTAGTAGAAGTTGAATACCTCTTTGAACGCTTTGACTTTTTCCGAAGGCATAATCACCACTTTTATTGACATAGTACCAACATAAAATAGGCCACCATAAACTTGCATCAGCTGAAGTAATCCTCCCTATGGATCTCTGACCATAGTCTCCAATAAGCTGTCCATTTTCTTCAACAAAACTAGTAGGAAATACGCCACGTGTTTGGTAATTAGAGCTTTGTAACTCAAGGCATACACTTAGGAACTTTTTGACAATTTCGTACCGTTTTTGGGTAATGAGGTAAATCATTACAGGAACATTGTCTCTTAAAAATATTTCTCCGTAATTTAATTTTTTATTTTTTGTTGGGTGTTCTAGTGCAGCAACGCTTCCCACTAACTCGCCTGATATTTCAACCAAAGTCTTTTCGAAGTGTTTTTTTGCATTTGTTACAATTTTCTCTTCATCAGAACTTGGTCTTACCCTTAAGTTTTTTTGACTAAATCTTTCTGCCATTTCATTTATATCCCACTATTTAAGCCTAGTTGTTTAATGAGACTTTGAACAAATAAAAAATTAATAAAAAATTTTTGTATAAAAGGTTGCACAATTACAGTCGGATGGTTTAGTATTTTCTTCTGGGCAGAAATATACTTTTTGCATTATTCAAGAAATTACCTTAAATCTGATTTTTGGTATATGAATGAATTTTTTGGAGATTTGATTTCGATCATTATTTTCAGCCAGAAGAAGGGTTTACCTTCGAAATGAGTTACTCACTCGTTGTTTAACTCTGCACCTAGAAAATTTAAAAACTTAGGAACTGATGCTTTTATTGCGTCAAGAATAACTAAATTTTTTTTGGTTATTTCAAGATGTATATGCAATAAAGGTGTGAGGTCCCGTCAAGAATATATAAAAATGTCATCAATTGCTAACTTATGGCTTTGATGCAAACGGATCTGAGATCTTGGAAAGTCACTTTATAAATATTTAATGTGCACTCAAAGTAATCCTTAAAATTTAAGGAGGCTGAAACTAAATACAAATACTGAAGTTTTTATTTGGATAAAGCAATTCAAATTGAGTAGATTTATCTACAAAAGGATTTGAACACAACGGAGAGTTTGATCCTGGCTCAGGATGAACGCTGGCGGCGTGCTTAACACATGCAAGTCGAACGAACCTTCGGGTTAGTGGCGGACGGGTGAGTAACGCGTGAGAATCTGCCCTCAGGAGGGGGATAACGGTTGGAAACGACCGCTAATACCCCATATGCCTACTGGTGAAATGAATTTCGCCTGAGGATGAGCTCGCGTCTGATTAGCTAGTTGGTGAGGTAATGGCTCACCAAGGCTTCGATCAGTAGCTGGTCTGAGAGGATGATCAGCCACACTGGGACTGAGACACGGCCCAGACTCCTACGGGAGGCAGCAGTGGGGAATTTTCCGCAATGGGCGAAAGCCTGACGGAGCAACGCCGCGTGAGGGACGAAGGCCTCTGGGCTGTAAACCTCTTTTCTCAAGGAAGAAGATATGACGGTACTTGAGGAATAAGCCACGGCTAATTCCGTGCCAGCAGCCGCGGTAATACGGGAGTGGCAAGCGTTATCCGGAATTATTGGGCGTAAAGCGTCCGCAGGCGGCTTTTCAAGTCTGCTGTTAAAGCGTGGAGCTTAACTCCATCATGGCAGTGGAAACTGAAAGGCTTGAGTATGGTAGGGGCAGAGGGAATTCCCGGTGTAGCGGTGAAATGCGTAGATATCGGGAAGAACACCAGTGGCGAAGGCGCTCTGCTGGGCCATTACTGACGCTCATGGACGAAAGCCAGGGGAGCGAAAGGGATTAGATACCCCTGTAGTCCTGGCCGTAAACGATGAACACTAGGTGTCGGGGGAATCGACCCCTTCGGTGTCGTAGCTAACGCGTTAAGTGTTCCGCCTGGGGAGTACGCACGCAAGTGTGAAACTCAAAGGAATTGACGGGGGCCCGCACAAGCGGTGGAGTATGTGGTTTAATTCGATGCAACGCGAAGAACCTTACCAGGGTTTGACATCCTGCGAACCTCTTAGAAATTTGAGGGTGCCTTCGGGAATGCAGTGACAGGTGGTGCATGGCTGTCGTCAGCTCGTGTCGTGAGATGTTGGGTTAAGTCCCGCAACGAGCGCAACCCACGTTTTTAGTTGCCAGCATTTAGTTGGGCACTCTAGAAAGACCGCCGGTGATAAACCGGAGGAAGGTGTGGATGACGTCAAGTCATCATGCCCCTTACACCCTGGGCTACACACGTACTACAATGCTACGGACAAAGGGCAGCAAACTCGCGAGAGCTAGCAAATCCCATAAACCGTGGCTCAGTTCAGATCGTAGGCTGCAACTCGCCTACGTGAAGTAGGAATCGCTAGTAATCGCAGGTCAGCATACTGCGGTGAATACGTTCCCGGGCCTTGTACACACCGCCCGTCACACCATGGAAGTTGGCCATGCCCGAAGTCGTTACTCCAACCCTTGTGGAGGAGGACGCCGAAGGTGGGGCTAATGACTGGGGTGAAGTCGTAACAAGGTAGCCGTACCGGAAGGTGCGGCTGGATCACCTCCTAACAGGGAGACAACAAAATGTTTAATATTATTATTTTGTCACCTTAGGTCGATCGGTATCTCACGTTTTTAATTTATTAAGAATTTCATTTCCTAAGTTTTTCTAGGTCACACCCATTATTTTTCCTGGGCCATTAGCTCAGGTGGTTAGAGCGCACCCCTGATAAGGGTGAGGTCCCTGGTTCAAGTCCAGGATGGCCCATATCTCTATGTTGGGGGTATAGCTCAGTTGGTAGAGCGCCTGCTTTGCAAGCAGGATGTCAGCGGTTCGAGTCCGCTTACCTCCACTGATTACCACCTCTTCCATAATTTTGTAGAAAGGAAATGTTTTGAGTTGTGATCAATTTCTGAACGATTCTAGCTTCCTAATGAAATCATTAAGATGCTGGACTCATTGAATTAATTTCATTGTTTTCAGAGAACCTTGACAACTGCATAGATTATTTTTTTGAAGACAATAAGCATCTTTTATGATGCAGATTTATTATTTGTGCGAATGCATTAATAACAATTCTATTAAGCTGATGCTTCAATTTTGAAGTTATTGGTCAAGCTACAAAGGGCTCACGGAGGATACCTAGGCACACAGAGGCGATGAAGGACGTGGTTACCTGCGATAAGTCTCGGGGAGTTGGAAGCACACTTTGATCCGGGAATTTCCGAATGGGGCAACCCCATGTACGGCCAACTGAATATATAGGTTGGTGCGAGCTAACCCAGCGAACTGAAACATCTTAGTAGCTGGAGGAAGAGAAAGTAAATAACGACTCCCTCAGTAGCGGCGAGCGAACGGGGAATAGCCCAAACCGATAGTCTTGACTATCGGGGTTGTGGGACAGCAATATGGATCAACAAATCTAGAAGAAACGTTTGAATGGCGTGCCACAGAGGGTGAAAGCCCCGTAATCGAAAGATAAGTTGACCTAGCTGTATCCCGAGTAGCACGGAGCACGTGGAATTCCGTGTGAATCTGCGAGGACCACCTCGTAAGGCTAAGTACTACTGTGTGACCGATAGTGAAACAGTACCGCGAGGGAAAGGTGAAAAGAACCCCGGGAGGGGAGTGAAATAGAACATGAAACCGTGAGCTTACAAGCAATGGGAGCCCGACTAATCGGGTGACCGTGTGCCTGTTGAAGAATGAGCCGGCGACTTATAGGCACTGGCGGGTTAAACCGGAAATGGTGGAGCCACAGCGAAAGCGAGTCTTAATAGGGCGTTTGTCAGTGTTTATAGACCCGAACCCTGGTGATCTAACCATGGCCAGGATGAAGCTTGGGTGATACCAAGTGGAGGTCCGAACCGACTGAAGTTGAAAATTCAGCGGATGAGCTGTGGTTAGGGGTGAAATGCCAATCGAACCAGGAGCTAGCTGGTTCTCCCCGAAATACGTTGAGGCGTAGCGTCTAGTGCTCCAGCAGGGGGGTAAAGCAACCATTTCGGTGCGGGCTGCGAAAGCGGTACCAAATCGATATGAACTCTGAATACCCTGTGTGTAACTAGGCAGTCAGACTGTGGGGGATAAGCTCCATAGTCAAGAGGGAAACAGCCCAGACCGCCAGCTAAGGTCCCAAAATTAACGCTAAGTGATAAAGGAGGTGGGATTGCCCAGACAACCAGGAGGTTTGCCTAGAAGCAGCCATCCTCAAAGGAGTGCGTAATAGCTCACTGGTCGAGCGATCCTGCGCCGAAAATGAACGGGGCTAAGCGTTATACCGAAGCTGCGGATAAATTTATTTATGGTAGGGGAGCGTTCTATGTAGGGTGAAGCGTTAGCGTAAGCGGACGTGGACAGCATAGAAGTGAGAATGTCGGCTTGAGTAGCGAAAACATGGGTGAGAATCCCATGCCCCGAAACCCTAAGGGTTCCTCCGGCAGGCTCGTCCGCGGAGGGTTAGTCTGGACCTAAGGCGAGGCCGAAAGGCGTAGTCGATGGATAACAGGTCAATATTCCTGTACCAGATGTGTTTTGAGAAGGGGGACGGAGAAGGCTAGCCAGGCCAGATGTTGGTTACTGGTTCAAGCGTTCGAGGCTTTGAGAGATGGAGAAAACATCTTGAGCTAAGGCGTGAGTACGAGCTGCTACGGCAGCGAAGTTGGTGATGTCATGCTTCCAAGAAAAGCCCTATACTCGTTAAGACACAAATGCCAGTACCCGAAACCGACACAGGTGGGGTGGTAGAGAATACCGAGGGGCGCGAGATAACTCTCTCTAAGGAACTCGGCAAAATGGCCCCGTAACTTCGGGAGAAGGGGTACCAGCGAGAGCTGGTCGCAGTGAAGAGGCGCAAGCGACTGTTTACCAAAAACACAGGTCTCCGCTAAGTCGCAAGACGATGTATGGGGGCTGACACCTGCCCAGTGCCGGAAGGTTAAGGAAGCTGGTTAGCTTTTAGTGAAGCTGGCGACTGAAGCCCCGGTGAACGGCGGCCGTAACTATAACGGTCCTAAGGTAGCGAAATTCCTTGTCGGGTAAGTTCCGACCCGCACGAAAGGTGTAACGATTTGCGCGCTGTCTCGGAGAGAGGCTCGGCGAAATAGAATTGTCTGTGAAGATGCGGACTACATACACCCGGACAGAAAGACCCTATGAAGCTTTACTGTAGTTTGATATTGTGCTCGGGCTCTGAATGCGCAGAATAGGTGGGAGACGTTGAAATAGTGCTTGTGGGTACTATTGAGTCATCGGTGAGATACCACTCTTTTAGAGCTAGGGTTCTAACGCTTTTCCGTTATCCGGAAAGCGGACAGTATCTGATGGGCAGTTTGACTGGGGCGGTCGCCTCCTAAAAGGTAACGGAGGCGCACAAAGGTTCCCTCAGGCTGGTTGGAAATCAGTCGTTGAGTGCAAAAGCAGAAGGGAGCTTGACTGTGAGACCTACAAGTCGAACAGGGACGAAAGTCGGTTTTAGTGATCCGACGGTTCTGCGTGGAAGGGCCGTCGCTCAACGGATAAAAGTTACTCTAGGGATAACAGGCTGATCTCCCCCAAGAGTTCACATCGACGGGGAGGTTTGGCACCTCGATGTCGGCTCATCGCAACCTGGGGCTGAAGTCGGTCCCAAGGGTTGGGCTGTTCGCCCATTAAAGCGGTACGCGAGCTGGGTTCAGAACGTCGTGAGACAGTTCGGTCCATATCCGGTGTATGCGCAGGAATATTGAGAGGATTTCTCCCTAGTACGAGAGGACCGGGAGGAACGCACCTCTGGTGTGCCAGTTATCGTGCCAACGGTAAACGCTGGGTAGCCATGTGCGGAGTGGATAACCGCTGAAAGCATCTAAGTGGGAAGCCCACCTCAAGATGAGTATTGCCATGGCTTAAGCCAGTAAGGTCACGGG